>JAISAN010000243.1 GCA_031266635.1 Treponema sp.
AAAATTGCCGGGGCCGCCAATCCTCCCCTGGTTGTTCTGGGCCTGGGCTCCAACCAGGGAGATTCCCGGCTTATTCTTGCCGGGGCCATAGAAAAGCTGGGGAAAATATTACAGGGTATAAAAGCGGCTTCAATTAGTGAGACCGAACCCCGGTATGTAACCGATCAGCCCCGGTTCCTTAACACCGCGGTTTCCGGCTTCTGTACCCTGTCTCCCCGGGAACTTCTGGACGCCGCTCAAACCATTGAAGCCCTGTATGGGAGGGACCGGCGGCGGGAACGGCGCTGGGGGGAGCGGACTCTGGATATTGACATCCTGCTCTTTGGCGGGCTCGTTTTTTCCGATCCGCCGCTCCTGCAAATTCCCCACCCCCGGCTCAATGAACGCCGTTTTGCCCTGGAGCCCCTGGTAGAACTGATTCCCGGCGCCAGGGATCCGGTAAGCGGCCGCCTTTTTCATGATATTCTTGCGGAAATTGTATAGCCACGGTTCTTCAAAAAAGATATACTATAAGGAAATATGGAGACCACGGCAAAAAGCGGCCGGCAGTTTAAGGTCCACGAATTTGAGGGCCCTCTGGATCTGCTACTTTTTTTGATCAAAAAGAACGAAGTCAATATTTACGATATTCCCATTGGGGAAATTACCCGGCAGTATCTGGAATATGTAAGTTACGCCGAAGCTCTGGATTTGGAAGACGTAACCGAGTTTCAGGCTATGGCGGCGACTCTGTTGTACATCAAATCCCGGACCCTCCTGCCGGTGGAACTGGAACAGGACGATGACCTGCTCGATCCCCGGCAGGAGCTGGTGGAACGGCTTATCGAATACCAGAAATTTAAAAAACTTTCGGAACTGATGGAAGAAAAGGAAAAAGAAGCCGAATGGGTTTTTGAGCGAAAAAAACTCCAGCAGCCCCTTCCTTTTTCAGATGGAACACTGTGGGAACGGGCGGACATCTGGGAACTTCTGAAAACTTTTTCCGCTTTGATGCGGAATCTTCCCGGCGAGCGGATCTTTGACCTCTACGAGGAAGTATCGGTGAACGAAAAAATTACCCTCATGACGGAACTGCTGGAAAACCGGGGGGAGTGTTATTTTACCGATCTGGTAATCCGGAATGGATCGGTGATGGATATTGTCTGCGCCTTCCTTGCCATGCTTGAGGCAGTTAAAATCAGGATGATTATCATATTCCAGAACCGTATGTTTGGGGATATACTGATAAAGCCGAACCCGCCGGCCGGGGGGGCTTAATCATGGAGCAGCGTATGGCGGAACATCTGGAAAAAGAAACGGCGCTGATTGAGGCTGTTCTCTACCTCGAGGCGGATTTTCTGGACGAAACGGCCATAAGCCGGATCTCCGGTCTTTCCCGGGACGTGGTAAAGGCGGCGCTGGAAAATTTGGGTCTCCGGTACAGCCGGGAGGAATCGGGACTGGAGCTGTCCCATGTCGGCGGAGGCGTGATGATTTCCCCCAAAAGGGAATATTGGGACAATCTCAAAACCCAGTACGGCAAAAGAAAAGAAGCCCAGATTTCCCGGGCCGCTATGGAAACCCTTTCCATTATCGCCTATTCCCAGCCCATTACCCGGAGTGAGATTGAGGCCATCCGGGGAGTATCGGCGGATAACATGATCCGCCTGCTGCTGGAAAAAGAACTTATCCGGGAAACAGGTAAAAAGGATGTACCCGGCAAGCCAAGCCAATACGGAACCACCAGGGAATTTCTCAAGCTGTTTCGGTTGAACAGCATCGCGGATCTCCCGAAATTAAGCGAAAGCGAGCTGGACCGTTTCGAGCTTGAGGGGCAGGATTAAATTGCCGGAACTCGAAGAAAAGACCGAAGAAAAGCCGGTCAGGATTCAGGTCTGCCTTGCCCAGGCGGGAATCGCCTCCCGCCGCGCCTGTGAAACGCTGATCACCGAAGGGCGGGTAAGGGTAAACGGGCGAATTATCACCCTGGGGGAAAAAATGCTCCCCGGTGATGAGCTGCGGCTGGACGGCTGTCTGGTGCAGCCCGAAAGCCGCCTCCGTTACCTGGCGCTGCATAAGCCGCCGGGCTATTTGTGCAGTTCCCATGACCCCCAGAACCGGCCTCTGGCGCTGGACCTGCTCCCCCGGAATATCCGGGAACGGCTCTACAGTGTGGGCCGTCTGGATTATTTTTCCTCGGGGCTGATTATTTTTACCAACGACGGAAAATTTGCCGCCCTGACCGGCCATCCCCGGGCGGGGATCGAAAAGGAATATATCGTGGAGGCTTCCGGCCAGATACCGGATACGGTTCTCCAGGCCTTTGCCTCGGGCCTGACAATCGACGGGGTATATTACCGGGCCCGGAACATTGAAAAATTGGGCCGGAAATCCCTGCGGATCGTGCTGGTCGAGGGAAAAAACCGGGAAATCCGGCGGGTTTTTTCCCATTTTCACCTCCATCCGGCCCGGCTCCACCGGATCAGAATCGGCCCGGTATTGCTGGGAACTCTGGAGCGCGGGGGCGCCCGGCCCCTGACGGAACAGGAAATTCAGGCTTTCAAGGATACCGCCCAGGCGGATATACCGGAGTAACAAGGAGAGATATTCAAATTGGTAATCGCCATTGACGGCCCCGCGGGGTCAGGGAAAAGTACTATTGCCCGGCTTTTGGCCACGGGGCTGGGTTTTACCTACATCAACTCGGGAAACCTGTACCGGGCTCTTACCCTGGGCTGCCTGCGGCGGGAAATCAGCCCCGGGGAACCGGAAAAGGCCCTGGCATACGCCGAAACCGCGGGCCTGGACTACCGGGGCGACCGGGTTTTTCTGGACGGCGAAGATGTAACGGACGCCCTTCACAGCGACGAAATCGACCGGTTTTCCGCCCCCCTTTCGGCCATTGTACCCGTCCGGCATGTGATCAACGAGCATATCCGGCGGCTTGCGGGAACCCTCAATATCGTGGTTGAGGGGAGAGACATGACCACCGTGGTGTTCCCGCAGGCGGAATACCGCTTTTTCCTGGACGCCGGGGTAGAAGCCCGGGCCCGGCGGCGTTTTGAGCAGGGGGTCTCCCGGCTCAGTCTGGAAGAAATTCGCGGGGCTATTGCGGAACGGGACGAAATTGACAAAAATAAACCCGAAGGAAGCCTTAAAATAGCGCCGGGAGTGGAATACCTGGACACTTCGGGCTTGACCATAAATCAAGTTTATGACAAATTAATAGAGAAAATAACGATAGAAGGATTAACCATGGCTCAGATGGAAGTGGAATCGGGCGCTAGTCCGATGGATGAGCCGGAGGGACAAAAAACAAACCCCGGTGAAAACATCCAGACACAATTACAGGAAGAATATTTAAAATCTCTTGAACAGCTTGAAGAAGGCCAGTTGATTGAGGGCAGCGTGATCCAGGTTACGCCGGATCAGGTTTTTATCGATGTGGGATATAAATCGGAAGGAAAGATCCCCATTGGGGAATTTACCGAAATTCCCAAGATCGGCGATACCGTGTCGGTTATTCTGATAACCAAAGAAAACAAGCACGGGGAAGTTATCGTTTCAAAGCAAAAGGCGGATACCAAAATTTTCTGGAAGAACCTCCGCCAGGCTTTTCAGGATCACGAGCCGGTGGAAGGAACCATTGAAAAACAGATAAAAGGCGGATTCGATGTAAATCTGGGCTTTGGGGTCCGGGCTTTCCTGCCCATCAGCCAGTCCGACGCCCAAAAAGTCGATAAACCGGAAAAATTTCTGGGGCTTAAAATCAAGGCCTATGTAGAACGGATCTATTCCGACGGCAAGGTAAATATTGTGGTGAACCGCCGGAGATGGCTTGAAGAGGAAATCGACCGGAAACGGAATGAATTTTTTGAACATACCGTGGCCGGGGCCGACATAACCGGAAAAGTCAAAAGTTTTACCTCCTTTGGCGCTTTTATTGACCTGGGGGGGTTTGACGGCCTTCTCCATATCAACGATATGAGTTGGGGCCACGTAACCCGCCCCAAAGATTTTGTCAAAAAGGGACAGGAAATCCACCTTAAGGTGATCCGTATTGATCCGGTGGAAAAGCGGATCAACCTCTCGCTGAAACATTTTGCCGATGATCCCTGGGTCCACTTTGAGGACAAATACCACGTTAACGATATCGTTAAGGGCAAGGTGACCAAGCTCACCGAATTTGGCGCCTTTATTCAGCTGGAAGAGGGGATCGAGGGACTGGCCCATATTTCTGAATTTTCCTGGGTAAGAAAAATACAAAAGCCCGATGAAGTCCTGCATCCCGACGACCTGGTGGATTGTATGATCCTCGGTTACGATCTTCAGGCGGGGAGGGTGTCTCTGGGGCTGAAACAGGTTACCTCCAATCCCTGGGACGATGTGGACGAAAAATATCCGCTGGGCGCCCGGTTGACGCGGAAGGTGGTCAAAATTACCAACGCCGGAGCCTTCATTGAACTGGAGGAAGGGATCGACGGTTTCCTTCATGGGGATGATATTTCCTGGACCAAAAAAGTCAAACACCCCGGCAGCGAGCTTACGGTGGGTCAGGATATTGAAATTATGGTCATTGGCGTGAACCCGGAAAACCGGAACATCAAGCTGGGGATTAAGCAGCTTTCCGAAGACCCCTGGAAGAATTTCGCGGAAACCTACAAGCCCGGAACCCTGGTGGAAGGGGAAGTTTCCTCGGTCACGGATTTCGGCGTTTTTGTGAAAGTTCCCGGCGGCATTGAAGGCTTGATCCACAAGACCAACCTGCCGGAAAACCGGGAGGAAGACCCCGACGCGGCCCTGAAAAAATACCATCCGGGAGACAAGGTCAAGGCGGTGGTACTGGAAATTCAGAGCGACAAGCAGAAGGTTGCCTTTTCCATCCGGGATTACCAGAGGAAAGTTCAGCGGGATGAAATTTCCCGTTATATGGCGGCGGATGAATCTGATGATTCTACCTTTACCCTGGGGGACTTTCTCAAGTCGAAAAGCGTTTCCGAAAAAGACGCTTCCGGCGCCCCGGAACCGCAGACGGCGCCTGACAACGCAAGTTCAGACGAAACAACGGATACGGATATAAAAGCAGATACCGAATAAAGGCCGGTATCCTGGGCCCTGCTGTATGCTGTCAAAGATTGATGTTCAGAAATTTAACACCCTGATCGAAATCAATAGCCTGATTAATTCAAGCAATCAGGATATTCATGCCCTTCTAACCCGGATTCTCGATTCGGCGACCCGTCTTTGCGGGGGGGAAGCTTCCAGCCTGCTCCTGGTGGATAAGGACGCCGGGGAACTTTATTTTGAGGTGGCGCTGGGTTCCAAGGGCCAGGAAGTAAAGAAGTTTACCGTCAAAATGGGGGAGGGGATCGCCGGCTGGGTGGCGGAACATAACAAATCAATCATCGTTAATGATGTGATTAACGACCGGCGGCACCTTAAAACCATTTCAAAACAAATTGATTATCCTTCAAAAACCATGCTGGCGGTTCCCATGCGGATTCAGGGGGACTGTATCGGGGTTATCGAAGTATTAAACAAAAAAGACGGAAAAGATTTTGTCCAGGATGATCTGGAATGGCTTGAAATATTCGCCAATCAGGCGGCCCTGGCCATCATAAATATTCAAAACATAGAGCAGGCCCGGACGGAAATCCGCAAATTACAGGATGAGCTGAAAACCGGCCGGAAGTTTCATACTCTGGTGGCAAAAAGCCCCCTGATCATGGAAAAACTTGAAATTATTGACCGGGTGGCGAAAACCGATTCCTCGGTGCTGATCCTGGGGGAAAGCGGGGTAGGGAAGGAGCTGTTTGCCGAACAGATACACCTCCGCAGTCCCCGGAGCCGGGAGCCCTTTATCCGGGTCAACTGCGCCGCCCTTCCCGAAGGGCTTCTGGAAAGCGAGCTGTTCGGTCATGTAAAGGGCGCTTTTACCAGCGCCGTAAGCAACCGTCAGGGGCGTTTTGAACTGGCCGACAGGGGAACCATTTTTCTTGATGAAATCGGCGATTTGCCCCTTCCTTTGCAGGCAAAATTGCTCCGGGTTATTCAGGAAAAGACCTTTGAAAAGCTTGGTTCCAATACTTCGGTTACCGTTAATGTCCGAATCCTGGCCGCTACCAACAAGGATATTGAGACCCAGGTAGAAAAGGGGGAATTCCGCAGCGATCTTTATTACCGCCTGAATGTACTCCCCCTGTATATTCCGCCCCTGCGCCAGCGGCCGGAGGATATTCCAGACCTGGCGGCCTTTTTTCTGAAAAAATTTATGGGGGATACCAAAAAACAATTTGACGGGTTTTCCAATGAAGCTATGGAAGCTATGCTTTCCTATTCCTGGCCCGGCAATATCCGGGAACTGGAAAACTGTGTCGAACGGGCCTGCGTGATCAGTAAAAACAAATGGATACAGCGGGAGGACCTTTTTCTTGAAACCAGTTCCCACCTGCCGGAACAGGACGGAAACCGGAACCTGAAAACGGCTATCAATACCTTTAAGAGGTATTTCATCAAAAAAGTGCTGGAAGAAAACAACTGGAATCAGACCGGGGCCGCCAGAGCCCTGGATATTCAAAGAACCTATCTATCAAGATTGATTAGGGAATTAGATATTGGACTTGCCCGATAACCCGGTTGGTTATCGAACAAGTCTTGCAAAATGCACAGCATTTTGCGGTTTTTAAGCGGATTTGTTCGGAAACTGAAGTTTCCGAACAAGTCTAGTATGAATCCCAAGGAGTAGCAGGATGTCCGATGCAAAAGAAAAAGTTAATATAAATGAAGTGATTAACGAGTTTGTCCGGAAAAATCGAAAGGTCATATTTGTCGTTTTTGGTGTTATTTTTTTACTGCTTGCCGGGTTTATCGTAACTTTGGGCGTCATGGATATTGTGCGGAACAGGGCCATCGGCAGGGTGGAGGAATTTAACCGCCGGTACGAGGTCCTGCGTTTTGACATTAACGAAGCCTCAAAAGAAACGGAAACGGCGGATCTTTTGGCGGAACTGAAAAAATTCGCGGAAAAAACTTCCGGATATGCGGGCGGGCGGGCCTGGTCAATTATCGGCAGCATTCATTCGGATAAAAAAGAATGGCAGGAGGCGCAGGAAGCCTATACCAGCGCGGCGAAGGCGGCGGCAAAAACCTACCTTGCGCCGGTATCGTATTTTAACGCCGCCGCGGCCGCGGAGGAACAGGGGAATAACGGGGAGGCCGTCAACCTGTATACCCAAAGCGTAGCCCGTTCCGTTGTTTTTCCCGCCGCGGCCCGGGCCCAGTTTTCCATCGGCCGTCTGCAGGAGACACTGGGAAACAAGGCCGCCGCCCTGGAAGCCTACCGGGGAGTAATCAGCGGCTGGCCGTCCGATGCGGTATGGACAAATTTGGCCCATAGCAGGATAATATTATTAGAGACAGAAGAAGAAACGGAGAATGATACGGAGATTGAACAATAGATTGAGCCGGTTTCAAACCCCCGTAGAACCCGCCTTCCGGCGGGGGAGTTTCAAGGCGGGGAGGTTCATTCCTATTTTTTGCCTGCTGGTTCTTTTTTGTAGCTGCGGTATTGACGATTATATTTATCTTTATCCGGTACAGGAAAGTGATATTAGTGTCCGGCTGGTCGAAGAGGCGACCGTAAAACTGCCGTCCGCGCAAACCAGCGAGGGCCCGTATTTTACCCATTTTGCCATTTATTACCGGATCTATATTAGCGACCTGCTGACAGACTCAGTCACTCCTAATATGATGCAAACCGTTAACACAACGCTGTCTAACGATTACAACGCGATTTATCCCAGCACCAGTAATAACAGCAGCAGTACCTCGGTGAATACCAATGTGGGCAGCCTTTTTTCCACCCGGAGATATTATGAACTGGCCCTGGATGGAATAAATATCGAATCCCTTTTGGACGGCGCCTCCCAGGGGCAGCTCCTTAGTATTAACTTTCCTCCAAATGAAGCCAATATTGTTAGCCCGAGCCTTAGTATGGGGGGCGGTACCGCATACAATTTGCGGCGTTCCAATGGGAGCAATACCTTTAATCCCCAGCCAAACCTCAATTTTATCAATACCTCCGAGTTAAACCGGCCCGAAAACGCGATTCCCACGGTAAACGCCGATGTAGTGGATAAACCGAACATAAGCGGTCCGCGTCATGCTTATGTGTCCTTTTATATTGTAAAAATAGGCAGGGATACCAATACCTTGTCTACCATTTACAGCGCCCCGACTTTTATCGGTGTATTACGGCTTCCCAACGATAGTTAGTGTGTCGGCCAGAATATATATAACGTCAATTTGAACCATAGGTGTTTTACAGAGTAGTACCTTGTAAACACTAATTTGCAGGATAACTCAATGAAGAATTTACCGCAAAGATCGCCAAGATTACGCAAAGAACACAAAGAATATGGTTTTCTTTGCGATTGCGAACCTACGGTTCGATGCGTAATCTTTGCGATCTTTGCGGTTTCTCTTAATCAAACGTTTTAGTCCAAAAATGGAAAATTACTGTAAAAAGACGCGGACGAGACGGCTTGTACCGAACCATGAGGGATATTATGCTTATGCTATCCAGGCGGCGGCTTTTGTATACTAAAAATGACAGGAGCTGTATTTTATGGAAGTTTCTTATACCTATTGGGAGGCCGGCGACGGCTGGTTTGTGGGTTATTTGAATGTTTATCCCGATCATCTTACCCAGAGGGCATACCCTTGCCGAACTGGAAAAAATGCTTGCCGACGTATACCACATCCGGCAGGAAGAAGAAAAACGGCTGGCGCAAAGGCGGAAAACCGGCATCCTTAAACTGGAAGTTTCCGCGTGAAACGGCAAAACCGGGTTGTTGATTTTCAGGAGAGGCTTTTAATGGTTTCAGGGTCAAGGTTGGTAAGTTCCTGGATTGCTTCAATAGAATACCCCTTCATCAGGGCATTTTTCGCGATCTCCCTGCGTTCTTCCACCCGGCCTTCCGTCATGGCTTCCTGCTGCCAAACTTCCTTGGCGTCAGTCCAGTTCCATTCAGTTAACAGCATATTAATCACCTCCGAAGAGCGTTCCAGTAAAAATTTACTCAAGACATTGTGCCCTATGCAATATTCTATCGCCGCTTTCATGGCGTCTTTCAGCGGCATATTGAGGTTGACGGTACTTTGGTGCTCAATGAGTACCACCAGTTTATTGCCGATGGTAAAGGATATATCGTTATACCGCTCCATGTACAAAACATCAGAGAGGGTATTGATGGTGATGGGGGTTTCTTTATCCAGCGGAACGCCTTCAAGGGCGCTGTATAATTCCCGCAAGACATCGGGGTCGCTAAAGAGCAGGGAAAAAACGCTGTTTTTGTATCCGGTATTTACGCTCATGTCGAATTATAATCTAATCCACCGGCCTCAAATTTTCAACCGGCACAGGAGGGCCATGTAATTAAGGAAATTTTGCTGTTGACATTCCGTGTGTGATTTGTAAGTATAGAGTGTGTCCATGAACAAAGTAATCCTTAAAGCCGAAGATTTGGATGGGTATCTTACCGGGGAGGACCGGGAATATATCGCCCGCATGGACAGAGTCTACCGGGAGGTGATGAGCAGCTTTTCTATCCTGGCCGCCAGCAGGCTGGATAAGGAAAAACAGCGGGAGGAGGAGAACCTGATCCGGCTCTTTAACGAGATGGGGTCGGCGATGCAGGAAATCTGCAAGAAGGAAAGCGGCCTTCAGGTGTATTCCTTCCTCACTCCCCAGGAAAGCCATCCCGAGGCGTCCCGGCTCATCGCGAAACTCAGGGACGTCAGAACCGGGAACGAGGAATTTGTCTATTATATCCAGCGGGCCTACGAGATGCTCTTCAAACTGGCCTATGGAGGAACCACGGGTTCGAATAAAAACTATCTCATTGTAAAAACCCCGGTTACCATGCCGGTCCAAAATTACGCGGTCCATAAAATCACCAATATCGACGACAAGATCGAAAATACCGTCATGTGCGTCATGCTCCGGGGGGCGCTTCTCCCTTCCATGATCTTTTCCAAGGAGATCCAGGAGTATTCTTCCCACGGGTATGTAACCCCTTTCGCTCTTTTTAAGATCCGCAGGGACGACACCAGGCACGAAAACGATATGGAATATATAATGGATTTGGATCGTTCCTACTTCAAACTGGAGCAGTTGGAAGGAAAGGATCTTATTTTCGCCGACCCCATGAATGCCACCGGCGGAAGCCTGGTAACCGTGGTAAAGTACCTTTTGAGTGAAGGGGTTAAGCCCAGATCGATCCAGTTTTTTAACGTCATCGCGGCCCTTAAAGGCGCGCTCCGGGCGGTGCGGGCCATGGAAAACTGCCGGGTTTATACCCTGTGGATGGACCCGGTGCTGAACGAAAGCGCCTATATCATGCCGGGCCTGGGAGACGCCGGAGACAGGATCAACGGCAGGGACCCGGAAACGCCCAGGAACATTATCCAGCTTACGGCCGATTACGGTTCCAACATCGCCCGGCTTTACCGGGCCCAGCTCAGGCAGATCGAAAATACGGTGCTGAATACCGGATAATGAAAACATTTCTTAAAAGTAAAAACCGGTTTTTTCCTCTTTTTCTTGGGCTGCTTTTTCTGTTCCCCTTTTCTTTCTTTTCATGCGCTTCCCAGGCGGCCTCCGCGGAAGAATATTTTTCTATAGGAATGGCCTATTATGAACTTGGAAAATTTGCGGAAGCGGAAAAATGGCTCAACCGGGCCAGGGCTATAAACCGGACCATGGTCGCCTCGGAATACAACCTGGGGAGGATAGCCTTTGAGACCGGCCGCTACGAGGAAGCGGCGGAGCATTTTGAGAGGATTCTGAGAAGGGACCCGGGGAATGTCATGGCCCTTCAAGCCGCGGCCTATGCGCGGATAAAAAACGGCGACATGGAGGAGGCCGAAGCCCTCTATGCCAGGGTGCTGGAACTGGTTCCCGAAGAAGCCGACAGCGGGTACAACTACGCGCTGGTTCTCTACACCATGGAAAAATACGCCCAGGGCGAGGAGGTGTTGCTCAAATATCCCTATGCCCTGGAAGAAAACCAGGATTCCCTCCTTCTCCTCGCGAGAACCCAAAAGGCCCTGGACAAAGTCGAGGCGGTGGATAATTACGCCAAATGGCTGGGCGCCGCTCCCCAGGCGGTTCCCCAGGTGCTCTATGAATACGCCCAGGTTCTGGAGGCGGCAAGTTTCTATGCCAGGGCGCTGGAACAGTACCGCGCCGCCGCCGCCGCGCTCCAGACGGACACGGAAACCCTCAAAAAATCGGGCCTCCGTTTTGAAACCGCCAGGCTGCTTTTTACGGCGGATAGCGGGAACGACGAGGGAATTGTCGAGCTTGACGCGGCGGTCGCCGAGGGTTTTGCGGATACCGAGGCCCTGGAAAAGCTGCTCGACGACAGCAGGATAAGCGAGGCCCACAAAGACGCCATACGCGGGGCCGTGGAAAAGATCAGGAATCCGCCCGTCAACGCGGATAGCGCGGATGATGCGGATAGCGTGGAAGAAACGGAAGAC
>JAISAN010000016.1 GCA_031266635.1 Treponema sp.
ACCTGATGGCGGTGCTGGACGGGTTCTACATAGAAAACCCTTACCACTGGGGGGGCGGTTTTTCGATCTTTGATCCCCGGATGATCCAGAGCGCCCAGCTTTCCCACGGGGTCTTCTCCACCCGCTACGGCCATACGGTGTCGGGGATCCTGGAAATCACCTCAAAAAAGCCCTCCCCCACGGAAACGGAACTGGAACTGGGGGTCTCCACCAGCACCACGAACCTGAACCTTTCTTTTCCCCTCTTCGGGAAAGGCGGCGTCATGGTCATGGGGCGGGTAACCTACTACGATCCGGTGATCTGGGCGGCCAAGCAGTTGGCCAAATCCATTGAAGAGCTGGAGGTGGTCAATTATATCCGGGTGGCCCCCTATATCCGCAGCGGGGCCTTTAACGCCAACTACCGCTTTACCGGGGAACTGGAACTCCAGGCCTCGGGCTTTTTCGGCGCCGACGGCGTGGGGGTATTTTTCGAGAACGAATCCGGGGCGGGCCGGATGATCAGCCGGACAGACATCAACTTTGACTGGGAAAACCGGCTGGGCTTTTTTACCGCGGGCCTTACCTGGAATCCCGTCAATACGATGGTGCTGCGGGCCCTGGCGGGCGCGGGGTTTCAAGAGGAGCTTATAGGTGGATGGATCAATAACGATATTGACGTCGAGTATTCGGATACCTTCCCGGACGAGTTCAAGGGCGGTAAAGACTCCTACATCCTGACAGACCGGGACACCGGGACAGACGGCTCCGCGGTCATAGCGAATTATCAGGGCCGTCTGGATTTTGACTGGGATCTGGGCCGGGGTCTCGTCTTTGCCCTGGGGGCCCAGGAGCTATATTCTCGTTATGTTATAGATCAAACCGGCTCCACCTGGATGAATGTGATAAATCCCTTCACCGGGACGGGCGTGAACCGGTACATGGAAATCGTCCGTGATGTGGGCAGCCAGATCTACGAAAGTTCCGCCTATACGCTGCTGGAATACTCCCGGGGGGATACGGGATTCGGCGCCGAGCTGGGGCTCAGGATGGATCACCTGTACTTTATCGGCAGGGGCTTCAGCCTCCGGACCGCACCGGCCTGGAACCCCCGGCTGAATCTCGATTTCGGCATCCTGAAAAACAGGGGGCCCATCGACACGCTTTCGGTTACCCTGGGGGCGGGGTTGTTTTCTTCCCGATACGGTAATCTCATAGAGCTGGAAAAAGACTCAGGTCTGGGGGATTTTGACCTGAAACCCAACCGCTCCGCCACGTCCATTTTGGGGGTCCGGCTGGATTTTGCCGGGGGCCTGAGTTTCAATATCGAAGGGTACTACAAATACGTGTTTAACCGGGCCTATACGTCCACCAGTGTAGCTCCTAACTCTTTTATGGTAGAAAAAGAGATGCTGTTCGACGGCGAAGGCCATGTGGGGGGCTTCGACCTCCAGCTCCAGAAGATGGCATCCCGGTACTGGGACGGGTGGATTTCCTATTCTTTTAATTACGCCCGCTACCGGGACCCCCACGCCGTACCGGAAGGCATAAATCTGAACGAGGACTCAGGCCGGGGCAACGACTGGTATTATCCCAGTTTTCACCGGTTTCATACCCTCAACATGGTGGTAAATTACAAGCCGGTAAAGCGGATAAACATCTACACCCGTTTCGGCCTGGCCAGCGGCGCGCCCCTGGATATGCTGGAGGAGCGGCAAAGCATCGCGGTGGAAAAGCTCGATAAAGAAGGCACGTCCACCGGCGAGTATATTGAAATATGGACCCGGAATGCCCGGTATTCCGATACCAACCGCACCACCTGGTCAATTCCCCTGGATATTAAACTGTCGATCTTCGGGTTCAGCCGGAGCGGGAAGTCCCAGTACGAGGTGTATGTGGCGGTGGAAGGGGCGCTGTCCCTTTTGGGGGCCGGCAGGGGCAATACCTCGTTCAATGCCTATACGGGGGAAGAAGATACCGGCAGTATGTCGGCGGTATACGAAATACCCATACCCATACCGTCCTTCGGGTTCCGGTGGAGTTATTAGGTGGGAGAAAGAATAATGAACAGACGAAATTGTGTATCCGGGATGGCGGGGTTTTTCCGCCGCGGCCTGCCGGCGGGTATCCTGCTGCTGGCGGCCGCCTTATTGGCGGGGGGATGTACCAGCTTTATCCCCGGCGTGGTGGAGCAGGCCGGGCGGGCGCTGGACGGATCGGCCTTTGCGGAGAAAACCTTAACCCGGTATCAGAGCCGGAAGGCCGGAGACGGGAAAAAAAAGGCGAAGGTGGAGTCGGAAGTCCGGGAGATGATGAATACACAGGGCGATGTGTCCCTGGTGATTCTGCTGGCCGAATTTCCGGCGATCCGGTTCCGGGGCTCCGAGCCCGCGGGGAACGGCGATTTTTACCTCACCGGCCTTGAGTACCTGGGGGGGAATGTGTCGGGGTGGAACGAGTTTACCCTGGAGCTTTCGGGGGCCGGGACTTTTGTCAAAACCGGGGATACCGCGACGCTGCGGTTTTCCGGGCCGCCGGAACCGGTGCAGATTTCTTCGGGGAAGATCCGGCGGAGCGATACCCGGATCACCGGGAGCGAAGCCCTTACGGGGCTGCGGAACCGTTACGAGCGGATTCTGGCCCTCACCGCCTGGATGCGGGAACGGGAGGGGGTTCCGGCCTTCACGGGTTATAAGGCCTTCGAGGCCTACTGGCGGGCGGTTCTACTCCCCGAGACGGTACGGGCGAAAAGACGCCCTCCGGAATGGAACAAAGACGGCGGGCGGCGGGTCTGGGCGGAGGACATCGGGTGGAACACCGCCTATACCGAAAGGCTCTTCCCCGAAGAACTCCGCCCGCTCCGCGATTCCGGCGCCCTGCTCAGGGATTGGGAAGAAGCCGTTGAATGGATATACTTTGAATACTCCCGGGAAAAAATCGGCGGATATTTTTCCGGCGGGATAGTCATGCAGCGCATTAAGTAAGGGAACCTCTGAAAACCCCGGTTGGGTTTCCAGAGGTTTCAGACCTTTAGTTTTGAAACAAGCACAAGTGAGGTGAATAATGAATTCCGCAACCGCGTCGTTTTCCCTGCTGGAACTTTTCCTGCTGGGGGGGGTCTTCATGTGGCCCCTGTTATTTTTTTCCATTGCCGTGATTGCCATTTCCCTGGAACGGGCCATCTATCTGGGGTATCACAATCTGCGGGTAGACGATATGGCCGGGGAGGTATCCCGGTATATCGGTGAAAACCGGCTGGACGAAGCCAGGGAGTATCTTTCGGGGCTCACCAAACGGCGCATGGGGGCGCGGATCCTCCTCACCCTGGTGAACCGTTCCGGGTCGGAGCACCGGATGGAAAAGGCGGTGGAAACCGAGGCGCTGAACTGCGTCAATTCCCTGGAGAACGGTTTCAATTTTCTTACCGCCCTGGGCTCCCTCTCGCCCCTGACGGGCTTTCTGGGAACCGTGTCGGGAATGATCGGCGCCTTCAGGTCCATCGCGGAAGCCACCGAGGTGAACGCCCAGATCGTGGCCAACGGCATCTACGAGGCCCTGATCACCACGGTCTTCGGCCTCATCATCGCCATCATCGCCATGATCGCCCACTCGATCTTTTCCCATATCGTGGACAAATTCGCCGCGGAGGTGGAAAAATCCTGCTCCGACCTGATCACCGAAATAGCGGATCGCCATGAAGCTTAAACGGCGGACCAGGCGGCGCTTTGATGATTCCAGCGCTTCCAGCGACATCGCCTTTCTGCTGATCATCTACTTCATCGTGATCGCCGGGTTCAATGTCAACAAGGGCTTTCTGATGAACCTGCCCGCCAAGGATTCCACCCGGCTGATTCTCCGGGACGATCTCCTCCGCTTTGAACTCAACGCCGCCGGGGAGGTGATCTATCAAAACCAGGTGCGGGATATGTCCTTCGCCGCCGGAGAAATACGGAGCGCCGCGGCGGCAAACCCCAATACCGCGGTCATCCTGACCGTCGATCCCCTTTCCCCCTGGCAGAAGGTGGTGTCTTTTGTGGAACTGGCCCAGGACCTCAAGATTGATTCCTTTTCCTTTGCCATGAAAAAGGACGATACCGGGGGAACCGGCTCGTGAAGCTCAAACGGAACCGCCGGAAAAATTTTTTGATCCCCCTCAATTCCATGTCCGATGTGGCCTTCCTCCTGCTGATTTTTATTATGCTGGTGGCGCTGATCAACTACCGCCGGGAGGTAAAAATCGACTACCCCGAGGCGAATACGGCCCTCAAAACCAGCGCGGAAAAAAACCTGGAAATCTGGATAGACCGGGACGGCGGGGTATACCTTGACGGCGTTCCCTCGGCGCTCCGAAACGTGGAAGATACGGTGGCGGACCTCTACCGGCGGGCGCCCGATACCCGGCTCCACATTATCGCCGACCGGAACACCCCCTACGAAAAAATCAACAGCGTCCTGGAGATCCTCCAGGTTCTCCAGTACCGGGTGGTAAGTTTTGTGGTGAAAAATGATCTCTGAAAAAATACTCAGGCCCGTCCTGTTTCTGGCGGTGGCCCTGGTTCACGGGCTCTTGATCGTTTTCCTGGCCTTTAATGTGGGCGCTTCTGTCATGGGGGCCGGTTCCGAAGAAGCCCGGATCATGAAGCTCACCGACATTGAAGAAGAACCACCGCCACCGCCGGCGCCTGAAGAGCGGCCGGTGGTGGAAGAAATTGCGGAAACCATGATCGAAACCGACACGCCGCCGGATCAAACCGTCGTGGCCGCGGGAACCCTGCTCACCACTTCCCAGGCCGGCGAAGATTACCTGCCCATGCACCGGGTTTCGATCCCCCCCCGGTTCGATGAACGGCTGATAACCCAGGCCCTGATCTACCCCCCCATCGCCCTCCGTTCCGGCATCGAGGGCCGGGTGATTCTGGAACTCTTTATCGACCGGACCGGCCGGGTCCAGCGGATCACCGTATTGCAGGAAAACCCTGCCGGCCGGGGCTTCGGCGAGGCGGCGGTCAGGGCCTTTGAGGGGCAGCGGTGCAGCCCCGCGGAGGCCAACGGCGAGCCTGTGTCGGTCCGTTACCGCTATCCCGTAGCTTTCAGGATACGGTAGTCAAAATACCGATGAGCCGCGCCTCCATGCGGCTCTGGGCCTCCGATCCAAAGACCCGGTCCCCGGCCGCAAGGTCCAGGTTTTCGTCAAAGATAATGCCGGCGGGGGGCTGCCCCAGGATCATAATCCGCCTGCCCAGATACACCGCCTCCCGGGGATCGTGGGTTACGATGATCGTCAGCCGGGGGGATTCGGCAAGGAGGGAACGGGTTACATCCATGAGCTGAATCCGCAGGGGAATGTCCAGGGACTGGAACGGCTCGTCCATAAGGAGGATCGATCCGGGAAAGGTAAAGGCCCGGGCAAAACTGGCCCGCTGTTTCTGGCCCCCCGAAAGTTCCGCGGGGTAGGCGCGGGCCTTTTCTTCCAGGGAGACCTGCCGGAGAAAATGCCGGGCCCGCGCTTCCGCCGCGGCTTTTCCCAGCGCCCGTTCCGCCGGAAGCGTTACATTGGCCAGCACGGTTTTCCAGGGAAGGAGCCGGGGCTCCTGAAACACGAAAGAGGCGGCCGGGGGGGACACGGCGGCGGTTCCGGCATGGCGGCTTATGACAAAGATCCCCGCGTCCGGGCGGAGGAGCCCGGCCATCAGTTTCAACAGGGTGGTTTTCCCGCAACCCGAGGGGCCCAGGATCACTATTATCCTGGAACCTTCCCCGCCCATACCGAAGTTCAGGTTTTCAAAGAGGGGTTTCCCGCCATAGCCGAAACTGAGGTTTTCTCCGGCGATCCGGGGGACGGCCCCGCCTTCATTCCCGGCGGAGCAGGCAGCTGCTTCATCTATTCCCATCACCGCCGCCTTTTCAACCGCGCAAGGATGAGGGTCAGGGCAGACTGGGAGACGGCGGCGGCGCAGACCGTTCCGGCGGTCCAGGCGAAAAGTTCCGCCGTTTCAAGCTGGGCCTTGGCGTTCTGCATCCCCGTGCCCAGCGCCCGGAACGGCTGGACCAGAACCTCCGCGGCGACCACCACCTTCCAGCAGAGGGAAAGGCCGCTCCGCAGCCCGCCGAGGATAAAGGGAACAATGGACGGAAGATAAAAAGAACGGAGCGTTTCTCCGGCGGGGATCCGATAGACCCTGAAAAGCTCGCCCAGGCCGGGGTCCGCCGCCTTGATCCCCTCGACGGTATTGGCGGCCATCACAGGGAAGACCATAAGAAAGGCGGTAAACACCGGGGTCCGTTCCTGGCCGAACCAGAGGAAGGCGATGAGGATCACCGACATCACCGGGGTGGCGGCTATGACCGAAAAGAGGGGGCTCAGCATGGCCCGGATCCGCCGGTTCAGGCCCGCGGCAATCCCCGCGGCGATCCCCAGGGGAGCCGAAATCAGGAGGCCCAGCATCACCCGGATAAAACTGCTCCACAGGGACAGCAGAAACCGCTTCGTCGGCACGAGGACGATACACTTTTTCAGCGTTAACCAGGGCCCCGGAAGAAGCAGCGCTCCCCCCGCATGGCGGGCGGCAAGCTCCCAGACCGCGAGGAAAAGCGCGGTGCCGAGAAGAAACCAGGGCAGACTGTTCCGGGAGGCCCCCTGCTTCACTGGAGGTAAAAACTGTCCGGGGGCAGCGCGCCGCCGATGGAGGCGGGGGCGAATTCCAGGAAGGCCCGGTAAAGGGCTTCCAGCGAAGGCCGCGCTTCGGCGGCGGGGATAAACACGTAACTGCTCCGGGGAATGGCCGCCGCCGCGACCTGGGCCTTTAATCCCAGTTCATGTTTTTCCACCAGGGTTCCCGCTTCGGCGGGATTGTGTATCACCCATTCGGTCGACTCCCGGAGGGCGTCCAATATGGCCGTCACAAGGCCGGGCCGGGCGGCGGCCAGGGCGGCATCCACCGCCAGCACCGTCATGGGGTAGTTCCCCTCTCCCCCGGCCCTGACCCACTCGTCCTGGATATTGCCCACCAGGGCAAGTTCCGGTTTCCCCACCCGCGCCATGGTGGCAAAGGGCTCGGGCAGCAGGGCCAGGGAAATCCGGCCGGCGATCAGGGACTGGGCTATCTCGGGGTATGCCAGGGAATAACTCAGGGTAATGTCCTCGCCGGGGGTGATTCCCCTGCCGAGTAATATTTTTCTGAACACATAATCCGGCGTGGCGCCCTGCCCGGCGACCTCCACGGTTTTACCCCGGAGATCATCAATGCTTTTAACCGCCGGATCGGCGGAAAGGAGGCTCAACATCCCCGTTCCGGTAACCGCCGCAATCTGAATTCCCTTGCCCGCGGAGGCGATTTTGGCCGCCACATTGGCCGGAAGAATCCCCGCCTTCGCTTCCCCGGCGATAAATTTCGCCGCAATTAAATCCGCCTGGGCCAGGGCTTCCACGCGGATACGAAAACCCTCCGCCCGGGGCGGCTGTTCAAAAAGCCGGATCATGCTCACCCCGGAAGGCCCTTTGATGGCATAGATGGTCAAGTCTTCCGCCGAACCTTTGGCGGCCAGGGAAGCCGTTACGGCAAGAGCGAAGAAAGAAAAAAGCGCCCGTGTTTTAATTGAATGGTTCATGGGTTTAATTATAATTCATCGGGCGTTCATATTAAAGCGGTCCGGCCTGTTCTATTTCCTCCCGCGTTATTTTCCCCCGGCCCGCAGAAGCTCGCCGTACAGAAACATGGACTCCTCAAGGCCGATCAGTTTGGCCGCCTCTTCGGTCCGGGTGTTCAGCATCCGGGAAAGGACATACACATAGGACTTCATGATTTCAATGATCCGCTTTTCCGCTTCGGATTTGGAATGTTCCCCAAAGGCCCGGTTAATCTCCTCGTAGACCCCCTGATCAAGCTGGTGGATAAAAAGGGCCAGCACCTCCGGGGAAGAAAGAAAATTACATTCCCCCTTTTCCTTGGCCTCTTTCAAAAGGGGGCCGATAAGATCGGCGTACAGTTTTTTATCGTATTTCCGCAGCCGCTCTTTCAGCATCACGCAGCTTTCATCCCCGCGAACCTTGAGATATTCGGAAACAAAGGAAACATTGGTCATCCCCATGCCCCTGGCCAGATCGATGATCCGCCGGATCCGGCTGAAACAGGAAAGGACCGTGTCTTTCAGAACCGGCAGGGCGGCGTTGACCAGCGCCTGATAATGGTCGGCGCACATTCGTTCCAGGAGGCTTTCCTTGGAATCAAAATGATGATACAGGGCGCCCTTGGTCAGTCCCGAGTGGCCGGCGATCTGCTGCATGGAGGTTTTCTCATACCCCTGCCGCATAAACAATTCCTCCGCAGACCGCATAATATCGAGAAATGTTTCCGCCTTTTGTTTATCCCGCCGATTCACCCTTTTCCTCCCTTGAAAGAACCTCGTGGCCGATCCGGTGGGCCTCGGGGTTACGATAATAATATACCAGAGTGGCGGCAATGCCAATAAAAAGAATGCCGATGTTCAGAACAAAGGGCAGGTTCCGTGAAATACCCGAAAGGATGCCGCCTATCCAGCCGAAGGGAGCGGTGGCGAACATGATGATCATGTGCTGAATCGCCATGACCCTGGCCCGCTCGTGGGGGTTTACATGGAGGGCGACCAGCGATTCGGCCAGCATAAGGAGGGTTCCGGATCCAAAACCGTCAAAGGTGAGGGAGACGCAGAGGATCACATAACGGAAGGCCCCTGCCGCCGGGGCGCAGACAAGCAGGGCCTGCCCCGCCATATAGGCGGCAAAGCCGCAGAGCAGGGGCGTTCTGAGACTGAACCGGCTGAGACGGGGAACCGCGGTAAAAAGAAAGATCATGGCGATCACCGAACGGAACATGGGGAACAGGGGCAGCAGGGGATCCGGGACCAGAAGTTTTTTGCTCACGATTACCTGCCAGAAGGTCGTATTCACCATCACTACGGCGCCCACCAGGGCGGCAATAATGAGCGAAAAGATCGTTCCCCTGGACGTGCCGATAATTTTCAGCACCCCTCCGTAGCCTCCCAGCAGGGAAAAAAAGCTTTTATCCCTGGTCTCCCGCATCCGTATCACCCCGGTCCGGGTTTCACGGGAACACCCATAGAGGATAAAGATTTTGGCGGTCATGATCACAAAGGCGTTGATATAGAGAATTCTGATGGCGGGGATCAGGGTGAACCGGGAGACCAGGATCGACGAGATGGGGGCGAAAAGGGCGGAAAGCTGGCCGCACACCACCACCAGCGAATAGATCCGGGTGATGCGGCTTTTTTCCGCGTCTTCCACCATGAGGCAGTCCCAGGAATTGGTAGGGACCTTCATGGCCCCGTTAAAAAGGGCCGCCACGAAAAAGAACCAGAATCCTTCGGCCCGCATCCAGATTAGGCTGGGAATGGACCAGGCAATAAAATCAAAGATCGCCGTGGTTTTGCGCCTTCCCAGTTTATCGGTGATGGCCCCGCTTAAAAAGGCAAAAAGGACCTGCATGAACATATACACCGAGGCGATAAAGCCCACTTCCGCGTCTTTGAGACCCAGGGCGATCATATAAACCGATGTGTAGGGGGTGCATAAATTCATCGACAGCCCCCAGAGGGGCTCCGTATATACGCAGGCCCGGGGGTTTCCCCGCAGTTCCAAAAGGGTTTTTACCAGGATGTTCCGTGCCATTTTGCTGATGTATCATAGCACGGGGTGTTTTTTAAGACCAGTAACCGCGATGATCGCGGCAGAATAGCTGCTTACGCAACATCAAGGACGGGGTACTAAACCCTCGCCACGAATAAAAACCTATGGGAAGCCGTGCGGCTTCCCATAGATTCCCAACACACATTCTTCAGCCAGGCATTAAAGCGCCGGTTTTTTCGGTGCCGCAGGTTTGGCTGCGGGCTTCTTTGCCGCGGGCTTGACGGCCGGTTTGGCCGCGGGCTTCTTTGCCGCTGCCGGTTTGGCCGCGGGTTTTTTCACGGCAGGTTTCTTCACCACTGCCGGCTTCTTTGCCGCGGGTTTAGCAACCGGTTTCTTCGCCGCTGCCGGCTTGGCCGCGGGTTTTTTCGCGGCCGGTTTCTTCGCCGCCACCGGTTTCTTTGCCGCGGGTTTAGCGGCCGGTTTCTTCGCCGCTGCCGGCTTGGCCGCGGGTTTCTTTGCGGCCGGTTTCTTCGCCGCAGACTTACCTGTTCCTGTAATCGCCATTTTCTTGTCCCCCTTTGCGCGTTTGCTTTTCCCGCCAGCAACCGTGGCGGTTTTAACCGGCTTTCCGGTTTCTATCTGTTCCCTCCCGCTGTTATTCAGCGCCGCCTGCGCGCCGGCAAGCCGGGCCAGAGGCACACGGAAAGGTGAACATGATATATAACTTAATCCCGCCCGGTAACAGAAGTCAATAGTAGCGGGATCGCCCCCGTGTTCGCCGCAAATTCCGATCTTCAAATCCGGGTTTACATTACGGCCGTCACAGATAGCGTAACGCATGAGTCCCCCCACACCGTCTTCATCAATCGACTTGAAGGGATCAACATCAAGCACATTTTTTTCAAGATATACGGGAAGGAAAGAAGCCACGTCGTCGCGGCTGAAGGCAAAAGTCATCTGGGTAAGATCGTTGGTGCCAAAGCTAAAGAAGTCCGCATACCGGGCGATATGGCCCGCCCGGATCGCCGCCCTGGGCACTTCGATCATCGTACCGATTTTTACGTGAATCTTCACCCCCGCGGCGCTGAAAACTTTTTTCAGGATTGCCTCGGCGTTGGGGCGGAGAAGCTTGAGTTCCCTGGCGGTAACGACAATGGGGATCATGATTTCGGGCTGAACGGGAATTTTTTGCTTGAGACATTCCACCGCGGCCAACGCAATCGCCTCCACCTGCATATCATATATCTCCGGGTACGTTACCGCAAGGCGGCAGCCCCGGTGTCCCAGCATGGGATTCGCTTCATGAAGCCGGTCGATCTTGGGCTGGAGATCCGCGGCCCGCACATTGAGGTGGGCCGCCAGTTCCTCCGTTTCCGCCACAGTGTGGGGAACAAATTCGTGAAGGGGCGGATCCAGAAGCCGGATGGTTACGGGCCGTCCTTCCATAGCCTTGAAGATGCCGAAAAAATCTTTCTGCTGGAGGGGGAGAATTTTCTTGAGCTGCAATTTCCGCTCCTCTTCCGTATCCGCCACGATCATGGCCCGGAAGTGGATCAGCTTTTCCTTGTCGAAGAACATATGCTCCGTCCGGCAAAGCCCCACGCCCTGGGCGCCGAATTCAAAAGCCCGCTTGGCGTCTTCGGGCTGATCCGCGTTGGTCCGCACCTCAAAGCCCTTGAGCTTTCCCCGCACGGCGGAGGAACGGACATCGTCGCACCAGCCGAGGAAGATGTTCATATCCTTTGAAATCGCCGGAGACACCAGCGGGAGACGGCCTTCGTACACGTCGCCGGTGGAACCGTCGATGCTGAGCCAGTCCCCTTCTTTATAGAACCTGCCGCCAATTACCGCGCCGCCGTCCTGAACGGAGACACCCTTGGCGCCGGCCACACAGGGGGTTCCCATGCCCCTGGCCACAACCGCCGCGTGGCTGGTCATGCCGCCGGTGGAAGTAAGGACCCCCTGGGATACCACCATGCCGCCAATGTCTTCGGGGCTCGTATCCTTGCGGACAAGAAGCACTTTCTCCCCCCGGCCGTGCCAGATCTCCGCGTCTTTGGCGGTAAACACGATCTTCCCGCAGGCCGCTCCCGGCGAGGCGTTTAATCCTTTCGTGATTGATTTGACGGACCTGGCCGCCGCCGGATCGATCATGGGATGGAGAAGCTGATCCAGATGAGCGGGACTGACCCGGAGGATGGCGGTTTTTTTGTCTATAAGTTTTTCCGCCACCATATCCACCGCGCATTTTACCGCCGCGGTTCCGGCCCGTTTCCCGTTCCGGGTTTGCAGGAGGAACAGTTCCCCCTGCTGGACGGTAAATTCCATGTCCTGCATATCCCGGAAATGCTTCTCCAGTTTATTCTTGATGCCCACAAGCTGGGCATAGATCCGGGGATTCCGCTTCGCCAGGGTGGCGATCTTTTCCGGCGTGCGAATCCCCGCCACCACATCTTCCCCCTGGGCGTTCATCAGATACTCGCCGTAGAATTCGTTCTGCCCCGTGGAGGGATCGCGGCTGAAACAAACCCCCGTGCCGGAGTCGTCGCCGAAGTTACCGAACACCATGGACTGGACGTTTACCGCCGTGCCTTTGAGGTTCCGTATCTCGTTTAACTGCCGGTATTTAATGGCCCGCTCATTCATCCAGGAACCGAAAACCGCGTTGATCGATCCCCAAAGCTGATCCAGCGGAGCCTGGGGGAAATCCCTGCCCGTATGTTTTTTTACGATCCGCTTGTACTCTCCCACGAGCTTTTCCAGATCCCCGGCATCCAGTTCCGTATCAAGCTCCACGCCTTTGCTTTTTTTGATAAAGCTGATCGCCTCTTCAAAGGCGTGATGCGGCACCTCCATGACCACGTCGCCGTACATCTGGATAAAACGGCGGTAAGCGTCCCAGGAAAAACGGGGATTACCGGTCTTCCGCGCCAGGCCGTGAACCGCTTTGTCGTTCATCCCCAGATTGAGGATCGTATCCATCATCCCCGGCATGGACACCGCCGCGCCGGAACGGACCGACACCAAAAGGGGATCAGCGGGATCGCCGAGTTTCTTCCCCCGGACTTTTTCAAGCCGCTTGAGATGCGCCAGAACTTCCTCTTTCAGATCCGCGGAATATTTACCCTTGTTTTCATAATAGGCGGCGCAGACTTCAGTAGAAATAGTGAAACCCGGCGGAACCGGAATTCCCAGATTGGTCATCTCCGCCAGGTTGGCGCCCTTGCCGCCCAGCAGATCTTTCATCTTAGCGTCTCCTTCGGCCCTGCCCTGGCCGAAGAAAAAGACGTTTTTGTTTTTTGCCACGATTGCCTCCAAACCTTTATATAATAATAACATATTCGGCAAAAAAGAAAAGTCCCATTAACGGCTGAAATTTCCGGGCAAGTCCGGTGAAGGCGAGAACCGGAATTTTGCCATCCAAAATTTTCCGCCGCCCCGGAGGTCCGCGGCGCGTAGGTCCGGCTGAAGCCGGGCTATAATTGGATCACAGCCCCTGCCGGAGCTGCTTTTCTGCGGCCCGCGGCGCGTACGGCGGCCTGAAGGCCGCCTCCATTTGCCCGGTACTGTGTGACCTTTACTGAGCGCCGGGCGTGTGCTGCATTTTTCATCTTCACGCTCCTTGACGGAGCGCGTTTTCTGCGCCCCTCTTTCAATTATTTCCGCAAGCGCTTATGATGAACGTATGCATTATCTTGATCTGCCGGTGTATAAACACCGGGACCTGATCCTCGCGGCTCTGGAATCCAGCCAGGCAGTGGTAGTTGAAAGCCCCACCGGTTCGGGAAAGACCACCCAGCTTCCGGTGATACTCCATGAAGCGGGCTACTCGGAACGGGGAATCATCGGCGTTACCCAGCCGCGAAGGATCGCCGCCCTTTCGGTAAGCGAATACATAAGCCGCCAGATGAGCGCCGCCGTGCCGGGGCTGGTGGGCTACAAAATGCGTTTTGAAGACAAGACCGGCCAGAATACCAAAATAAAAATCATGACCGACGGCATTCTTCTTCAGGAGATGAAGCTCGATCCCTGGCTTTCCCGGTACAGCCTCCTGGTGGTAGACGAAGCCCACGAACGGAGCCTCAATATCGATTTTATTTTGGGCCTCCTGAAACGGGTGCTGGATTCCCGCCGGGACTTCAAGGTGATCATTTCTTCGGCGACCATTAACGCGGAAGTTTTTTCCGAATACTTCGGCGAATGTCCGGTGGTAAAGATCGACGCCCTCACCTACCCCGTAACCCTAATCTACGATCCCGCGGCCCCCCCGGCGCCCGGCGCCGCCCCGGCGGAGAAGCCTTCAACCGGCCGGGACCGCCGGCAGACCAGGGAACCCCGGCAGGCCCCCGGTTTTTCCGGGCAGACCGCGGTGGACGCGCTGCTGGACAAGGTGGTTTCCATCACCGAGCGTTTTATCAGCGAAAAACGGAAGGGGGACATCCTCGTGTTTCTTTCCGGGGAAAAGATGATCAAGGATTGCATGAACCGCCTGACCATGAGCCCCGCGGGATCGCATCTGTACATCCTCCCCCTTTACGGCAGGCTCGGCAAGGAAGAACAGGAGCGGGTCTTTGAAGCCGCCCCCCGGGGGAAAACAAAAGTAGTGATCTCCACCAACATCGCCGAAACATCGGTTACCATTGACGGAATAACGGCGGTGATCGATTCGGGTCTGTCGAAACTCAACCACTACAATCCCCGGACCTTTACGTCCAGCCTGATCGAAGCCCCCATCTCCAAAGCCTCGGCAAACCAGCGCAAGGGCCGGGCGGGACGGACCCAGGAGGGAACCTGCTACCGGCTTTACACCCGACGGGATTTTGAAAACCGCGGCCTCTTTACCACGGAAGAAATTTACCGCACCGACCTTTCCGAAGTGATCCTCCGCATGGCCGACCTGGGGCTTTCCAATTTTGAGGAATTCGATTTTATTTCACCTCCTGGCCGGGAGGGGCTTATCGCCGCCATTGAAACCCTGAATCTTCTGGAAGCCCTGGAGAGCGACCGGACCCTTTCACGAACCGGAAAACTGATGACCGAATTTCCCCTGGCCCCCCGGCAGTCCCGGATCATCGTGGAGGCGATCCTCCGGTACCCCGACGTGGTTCAGGAGACCCTTATCGCCGCGGCCTTCCTCTCTACCCAGAGCCCCTACATCCTGCCGCCGGGAGAAGAAACCGATGCCCGCCGGGCCCACCACAGCTTCCGCGATCCCGGCGGTGATTTTGTTTCCTATCTGAAACTCTTCCGGGCCTATACCGGAGCCCCCCACAAGGCCCGGTTCTGCGAAAAGAACTACCTCGATGAACGGGTCATGGCGGAGATCGTTAATGTGGTTTCCCAGCTTGAAGAGATCCTCGCGGCCCAGAATATCCCCATCCTTTCGGGAGGAAAAACCGAAGACTACCTATGCTGCGTCAGCCGGGGGCTCATTCAGTTTGTGTGCGTCCGGGAAGGCCGGGGAACCTACCGGAGCCTCACCGCGGACCGGATCATGATCCACCCCGGATCGGTGATGTTCAACCGGAGCTCCGATTCGCCGGGCCCCCAGTACATTGTAGCCGGGGAGATCGTGCGGACCACGCGGATGTACGCCATGTCGGTCTCCCCCCTTTCCCGGACGACCCTGGAAAAAATAAGCCCCGATCTGTTTACATCCTTCGGCGGGAGACCCCGGAAAGGGGAAACCGCCGGGCCGCCGGAAAAACTCAGGAAGGCCCGGGACTTTACCCACAACATCAAAATCAGCGGCGAGGTGTTTGAGATACAAACGATCAAGGGCAAGAAAACCGCGATCCTTCCCTGGGAACAGCTCCGGCAGATCCGGGACAAGCTCCCCGGCGAAACCGTGTACCGCGGCCTCAAGGGGATGATCCTCATCGACGGCCGGTACACCCTGCTGGCAGGGGAAAAGCTGGAACTGATCCTCGCCCTGATTCCCGCGCTGGATATTGACGACGCCCTGAACCGGAGCTGGCCCCGGAAAGAACAATTCAATTCCCGCACACACCTTGCCGCCCTGCTTGAAGAACTGCCCAAGCTGGTATGCCCGGCGGTATGGAAAACCTCCGGCGGCGCCGGAAAAAACAGGCCGGGAAAACCAAAAGCCGCCGGCGAAGACCGGGAGAAAAAAGACCTGGGCTTCATCTGCCTCTTTACCAACGGGGAAGGCAGCTACCGCTTTACCTGTTCCCGTGGCTTCCACACCGCCCTGAACGAAAGCCTCGCCGCGCTGGAAACGTTAATTGATGAATTGGGCGAAGAAGTAGATGTGGAAGCAAAACACATAGTCAACCAGATCTACCGGCGGCTTTCGGATT
>JAISAN010000115.1 GCA_031266635.1 Treponema sp.
GCCGCGGATGCCGCCAAACTCGCGGGCGGGTCCCGGGACCGGGCTATTGCCGGGGCATTTGGCGCCATGCTCCTCGCGGGGGCCAAACAGCGTGCCGGTGAAATAGCTGCCGGGACCAAGGGGAAACTGGCGGATAAAGACGGCTATCCTGCCATAAGCCGTGTCGGATCTGGAAATAGCATTAAAAATCAAAACGCCAACGGTACCCAAAGTTTCAGTGACGCAGAGCAAGCCTCAAGGGATTTTACTAAAAACAGAATCGGCCAGCAGAAAGCTCAGGCGGAAAAGAACGCCCCCCAGCCTCCCCAAAACCCCGGCTCTCCCAGTTCGGGGGAGGCAAAACGCCTGAACAATGAAGGGCAAAACCCCCGGCCTCCCCGGAGCGGAAGGGGCGGGCCTCCGGAGGGCGGCGGCAGCAGCAGCGCCGGCCGGGGCAATTCTTCCGGCCCAAGCCCTTCAGGCGGAAAATAAACCAAAGGCCCCGCTTTGCCGGAGCCTTTTTTTCGGAACATAAATTATTAAAAAACCGCCCTTCTGTTTCCCAGCTTGAATAATCGTATTCACATCCATGATGCCGAGAGCGGGATTCGCGGGACTTGCCTGCCGTCTCGTTTTCAATCTCCCGCTTAAACAATAATATAAGGCCGTCATGATATGATGCAGCCAATTCCCATCCTTCCTTTCCTAAGTTTGTTAATTTTTCGTAACTACCATCTGATAAATGAACACCAGGGATGGCCGCGGCGAAAAACTGGCCCACATCAGGCCGCACACTTGATCTTATCCGTACACGCGGCTTAGAATCAATTAGCAGCTTTTTAAGGGGGATAAACCGTTATGCCGGAAACCGCGAAGCCCCCGCCGAACCGGAATCCCGCGCCCTCCTCCGCCCCCCGTCCCTTGACGGGGCAAGAAATCGAATTCTTGAGGCAAGATCTGAAAGATATGGTAAAAGACGCGAAGAATTATTTCAGGAAGAAAAGGGAAGCGCCGGAAACCGGGCAAGCCTGCCCGGAAATATAGAAGAACGCCCCCTTCTGGGCCGGGCCGCCGCCCGCCGCTTATGATGCCAGGGAAAAATTACAGATCAAGGAATAGGAAAGAGATGAATTCCTAAATATCTATAGGCGTTATAAACGGCGTCAACACGCGGAAAAAAAAGAATACCGGAAATCACTTAAGGAATCAGCCGGCAAGCCCGGTAATTATCCGTTCCGGTTATCCACAATCCTCCGCGTGTATTATCCACGCTCCGTCATGCGGATAACCGGGCGGTTTTTTTAACCAAGCAGGAGGCCGGCTCATTATTTGAGCAGCATTCTCTCACACCGCCGTGCCCGCGGGCCCGTACACGGCGGTTCAACGGGCGGGAACAGGCATTCGTAAACTCAGAATTTGGCCTGTCATTTTGCGGGGCGTCTCAAACTTTTTCAGTACACCGGGAAATCCGGGTGATTCAAGATACTGGCTGGCCAGCGGGGGCTTGAATACCCGGCCGTCAGCTATCCGCTGGCGGCGGTGTTTCCCGCATTCATTATTTTCCATCCGGGGCGCCGCCATAACGCCCTCCGCGCCGTTTTCACAAGTATTTCATTGAGAAGTACACCGTGCGTGAAACTGCCTCCTGTATTTGTATCCGTATAAAAGACGGAGAATATTATGACATCCTCCCGAAGCCTTGCGAACAGGCGGGAAGATTGCTGTACCCTTAATTCTGCCGGGGCGGTATTGTAAATGAAAATTAGGTGCGGCTGCCGCCGTGAAGGAGAACGAAATCACCGAACGTAATAATGTCCATGCCGATAATCATTCCGGCGTCATTGCTGAAATTGCAGACGGCGACTTCAATATTCTGTTTCAAAAGATCGTTCGGGAGTTCCAGTGCCAGCATGACAACGGGGACTTTCTGGATTCCAGTTACGCCGCGGATGAGTTTCGATCCGATTTGCGTAAGCCCCAATTCCCTCTGTATCCTTTGGGTGATAGCCGAGAAAGTCGCGCCGGTGTCCCAAAGGGCATTTGTTACCGTATCTTTGGGGATAGACGCTGAAACGCCGAGAGATAGGCCGGTGTAACAATACGCCGCTGTAATTTGGCATAGTTATATGTAAGCGGAGCCTTTTCAGACATCGGCAAAACCTGCGAACGGGGAGATATAGTGCATCCCGTCTTCAATGTCTTCCGGTATGCCCTGCAGCATGAACGATCCGAGCGGGCGGGTCTTTATTGTCTCGTGATAGGCGGTTCCGGCGTCATCATAGACCCCGATAACTTCCTCACCAGCGATGACTATATGCTTTCCATGGTACTTTGCCCGCAGTTCGGGCTTGTTGGCCCAGTAAAACGCTTCCTCTTTCTCATACATGGTTTGTTTACCTTCCAAAATCAGGCATAGGTGACAGCCCGTTTTATTTCCTGTTTTGGGGCGGTATCGGCGGGGATTGCCCGGGCACGCGGGCCTATAATCAGTTTTTTACCGGCATAATAGCGTTTCAGCGATTCAGCGATTCATCCATCACGTCTTCCGGTATGCCGCCGGCAGCCAGCGAAGAACCGCCAGGTATAGCCGCTTCCTTACCGGGGTATTTTTCTTTGAGCACGGCCCGGCATACCCTGGCGAACGGGTGTTTGATCTTGGCCACGGCCTTTTTTATTCCTTGGTGTTAAGTATGTGCCTGAGACTTCATGCTGTCAAGGGCGCGGACTTTTTACTTTTCCCGCTCCTTGCCTATTGCCCCAATATGTTTTATTATATTGGGCAAACTATGGGTTAAAACTGCCGGGATAAAAACTATGATTTTACCGCTGTTAAACCGCCTTCAGGAAGAACGCCGCGTAAAGCTTACCGGAGGGCTATACCACTTCACTCAAATCAGCCTCCGTTACAACTCAAACCGTATCGAGGGAAGCCGCCTGACCGAGGACCAGACCCGCTATATCTTTGAAACCAACTCTATCTGTACCGATAACCAAACCGCCAATGTTGACGATATTATCGAGACTAAAAATCATTTCGCCTGTTTTGACTATATGCTCGGCCGCGCCGGTTCGCCCCTGCTGGAAAACATTATTACATCCGCGCACAAAATCCTTAAATCTTCCGCCAGCCAGGATTCGCCCGATTGGTTCAAGGCAGGCGGGTACAAAGCCTTCGCCAATGAGGCAGAGGGAACGGATACCGCGCCGCCTTCCCTGGTGCGGGCGGAAATGGATACGCTCCTGCGCCGGTATAACCAATTAGGCAAGCCTTCCTTCGAGGATATTACCGCCTTCCATTACCGGTTTGAGAAAATTCATCCTTTCCAGGACGGCAATGGCCGTGTCGGAAGGCTTGTTCTTTTCCGTGAATGCCTGAGAAACGGCATACAGCCTTTCATCATTGACGAGCAGCATAAGCTTTTCTATTACCGTGGCTTGCGGGAATTTGATCGTACCCCCGGTTATCTGCTTGATACCTGCCGGTCTGCCCAGGATCGCTATGAAGAGCGGATGGCTTATTTTGACCGCTCCAATTCCTAAAAACCCGCCCGGGGGAAGGCGGGGATTCATATCAGCTTTCCGCGAAAGGCGCCATACAGTCCCCGCATATCAGTTTAAGCCCCGGCCTGCCCCATGCGTTATTGCCGCAGGGGCAGGCGTATTTTTTCTTGGACGTGTACTTTTCCGCCCCCCTCCCTGTATTTTTATCTTTCCAATCCACCCCTCCGTTTCCTTCCCCTTCCCGGTCTTTTTCCCGCCCCTTCTTTCCCGCCGGTTCGGGGCTCCGGCGGGCAGGCAGATAGGTAAGCCGCAGTTCCTTCAGGGACCCGGCGCTCAGGCTTTTGAATGCCCTGATAAACAGCCCCTTCCCGTCAATGTACTGGGTCACCGTCTGCCCCGTCTTCTTCCCGCCGGGCTTCCCGGTAACGGACGGAATGAGCCCTAATCTCTCCATCATCCCGGCCCATTCGCGGTTATGATAGGCGGCCCGTGAAGGACACCCGAAATCTTCCTGCCACAGATGCGCCATCTCATGCACCAGCGTCGCATGCCATTCCTCAAAGGGCCGGTCCAGATAATCCGGATTCAGGTTTATTTCATGCGCTACCCGTTCTTTCCCTTTTTCTTCCGCCTTCCACCGCCTGGCCGCGAAAAACCTATAGCTTCCGGCGTGGCGGCTCATGTTGACGATACAATCGGGCAGCCTTCCGCCAAAGGGATTTTTATTATAAAAATCATACAGATCGTCCAGGGTTTTAAACTGTATCGTGGTAATCATCGTTCATTGCCTCCGCCTGTATATCCTGACGTGCTATAGCATATTTGTAAAATACCTTACATTTTTAAAATCCTCAATTATAGCTTGACACGTTCTTTTTATATTCCGTATACTATAATTAATAAGGGGATAAAACCTTGAAAACCGTACCAGCGGCGGACAGCGGCTCCTTGAAAATAACCGGGGAGGGAATCACCGGCCGCGGAGGACGGGTTACCAAACCGCCGTGCGTGTAATACTGCACCCCGTACCGGGAAAATACCTTGAGCGTTTAAACGAACCCGATAAGGGCCGCGTTAAAACCGCCCTCGCCGGGCTTGGAAAAGAACCCCCGGAGGGCGACATAAGGCCGGTAACAGGCCAGGCGGGATATTTCCGGCTGAAAATCGGGAGCTACCGGGCCTTGTTCCGGCATAAGGACCGTGATATTTTCGTTACCCATATTGACCCGAGGGGGCAATCATACAATAAAAAGAACAAGGGGGGGAAAGATGACCTCTGCCGTTTTAAGGAAAGAGCTGCACACGATGATCGACGCCATGCCGGATAATTTCGTACAGGCAATAATACCTCTGGTAACCTGCTTTGCGGACGAGTACTGGAAACCCGTTATTGAACCGGCAAACCCGGAGGAAAAAGATATGATTGACCGGCGGATGGAAGACTACGAAAAAGACCCGTCAAGTTTCATGCCCCTGGAAAGCATAAACTAGGGGTTGCCAGGCGGCTAAAGAACCTTGAATCCGCCGGGAACCCATGAACGGCGCGGAGAACACGGGGGCGGCGCCGGCGGTGAAGGTTATGATGCCCGGGAAGAACCTGCACCCTGGGACGAATCTGAACTCGGAGAAGGCGGAGAAGAAATACCCGGGTATCCCCGGTGATACGGATACGGATTTTAACGCAGATGAGGAAGACTGGTTTTCTCCCGCCCTATCCCCGGGCGAACAAGGGGAGGAGGAGGCCGGCGGCGTTTACCGCCCGGCTGGATGACGAATCGGAAGCCCGGCAGTACACCGCCGGCAAAAAAATTCCCGGTTCCGTTACCAAGCCCGGTCGGGGCGCCTTAAACCGCCAGCTTATTTTATATGCCATCGGCGGAGCCGCAGTTTTCGGCCTCATTTTCACCGCGTTTATTCCTGCCCGTGCCGCAATCCAATCCGCAAAAAGCCGGGCAGAAAAGAAGACAATCCCCCGCCGCCGTATACGCCCGGGCCGCTTTATTGCGGTTCCCGTTAAGGGCCCGCCCGCAGGGCCCGCGGGGAGGGTCCCGAATTTTACCTCCGGATTCCGCCCCGGGCTGGGAACGAAACCCCCCGCGGACGCTCCCGCCCCCGGCCTTCGGGCGGGAGGCCCCCGCCTTACCGCCCGTACCGGCAAACCGAAAAGAACGGCGGACGTAGTTCTTTTAATCGCTGAATATATTGGCAACCGCCTTATCCGCCCCGATCAGCCTTTTCAGCGTCATATCCAGAACCCCTTTGTTATAGTATTCGGTCGTCTCCTCGTTTATATGGCCCACCAGCTTCTGCACGATCTCAGGCGGCAATTCCCGCCTGACCTGCGTGACGTAGGTATACCGCAATGAGTGGGGAACCAATTTCCTCCCCCCTGTCTCTATCTTGGCTTTTTCAAGGGCGCCTTTGAACGCCCTGCCAGCGTACCTGAAGCTGACCGGCTTGCTCTTATTCCTCACGGACTTAAAACAAAAATCCCCCTCCCCGATATTGTTTTTCTCAATGTGGCCTCTTAACAGGCCAAGAACCATATCGCTCAACGGCACGACGCGGGCGCGGCGGTTTTCCTCCGTCCCTTTTTTGTTGTAGTTCATCCGCTCCCCGTTCGGCCGGCAGAACCCGTCAACTATCAGCGCCTTACATTCAAAAATAACCTGCCGGGGGCGGACGGCCGCCGCTTCCCCCAGCCGCAAACCGGCCCCGAGGGCGCAAAGGAAAAAAAGATACGCCTCATGGGCGGGAAAGTTCTCAGGCTTAAAAAGCGCGTTTAACTCCTCGGTCGTAAAAGTATCCGCCTTTTTCGATTTCTTGGCGAATTTGGGGAATTCCGGCGTTATGATTTTCGCCCCGTACCACGCGGACTCGGCGTATATTTCCCTTAACACCTTGAGGAAATTCCTTTTCCAGCTTCCTGACTTCTTTTTTGCGAACAGGTAATTGCCGACTTCTTCCACCGTTAAGGACTGGACAGCCCGGTCCCCCCAATTGTCGATGATCAGCCCGATTTTGACGCGGGCTTCCATCATGCTTGACAGCGCCAGCGGTTTCCCGAGCTGGTCCCGCCGTGACATATGCGGCCCGTCCGGAATATACATGGTTCCGGCGATTGTTTTAACGAGCAGGTCGCCGTTTCCGTCACGGGAGGGGAGCTTCCCGATATACGCCCGGGCTTCGGCCTTGGTAGAGCAGTTTTTGCATGATTTCTGGACCTGCCGCCCGTTTTCCATGTAATAAAAGTACCACCGGTGGGTCCTTTTGCCGTCTTTTACCCTTGGTTTCCTGAACAAGTGGTAATCCATTCTGAGCCTCCTGCTTGAGTATTTATTGAGCGCGTTCCCGCGCCCTTTTTTCCCTTTAATCTTAATTCCTTACGGGATAAAGAGTTACAAACAGGGTTAACAGTTTTCCGTCAAATGGCGCACGTTCCGGCTGTTTACGACGGTTTGACAGCCCGAATAAGCAAAACCGAAGGTTTTGCAGGGCTGGCAAACTGTGGGTGGAGGGAGGCGTGGGAACGTAGTGACCTAGCCGACCGTAACCCCGGAGCCGCCGTAGGCGGCGGAGCATATACAGACCTGTTAGACGCAGTACGCCCGTTCTATTTTGATAATTTTTTTCTTTTGAAATAATCTTCAGCTATTATTCCATATTCACAATAATCACAAATACCTTGATTGTTTACACCGGTCTGCCTCATTGTCCTTTCATATTTCATTCCGCATTTTTCCATCACTTTTCCTGAATTTTGGTTATTTGGATCATGCCGCGACTCAACTCTATTTACGCCAATCTCTTCAAAAAAATATTTTATAATAATTTCTAATGCTTCTGATGTAATTCCTTTATGCCACCATTTTTTTCCAATGCAGTATCCTATATGAACCATTTTTATTTCATCATCTTGCTTTACAACACTGATGCTTCCTATCGGTTCATTTATTTCCCTTAACATAATAGCCCATAGGTAGAAATTTTCTTTACAATAATTTGACGCCCAATTTTCTAAAATATTTTTTGTAATTTCAATGTTTTTATGAGATTCCCATGTCAAAAATTTTGTTACATCATCATCATTCGCCCAGTTTTTATACATTGATTCTGCATCATCCATTGTAAATTTTCTTAAAATAAGGCGTTCTGTTTCCAATTTTTTTGTTCCTAAATGTTTCATTTTCCATCCTTTCTTTAGTTTAACAACAGTTTATAGAACATGTTTATTTTTGTCAATATTTTTTCAAAAAAATTTAGGGCGTATTGCGTCTAACGTTCCGGCTGTTTACGACGTTTTGGCCGCCCGGATAGAAAAATGCGTAGCATTTTTAGGGCCGACAAAATGTGCCGGAGCAACGGCGTGGGAATGGAGCGTAGCGGAATGACCTAGCCGTTGCGGAGGCCGAGCCGCCTACTGGCGGCGAAGCGTAAACAGTCCTGTTAGGCGCAGTTTTGCCTTTTTACACTATTTTCTAT
>JAISAN010000143.1 GCA_031266635.1 Treponema sp.
ATCAGCCCTTTTGGGAATTGAGGCTGTTCCAAAACTTCAGTTTTTGGAACAGCCTCAATTAATAGTCCATTTTAACCGGCCCCATGCCGGGGCTCTGTACGGCGCATACCGGGCCCAGATTCCGGTTACACTGCTCCATGTCAAAATGGCCGGGAACAAAATCCGGGCCCACTTCGCGCCGGGCGGCCTCCCACTCCGCGCCGCCGCCATCCTCCAGTAAGGCCAGGAGCTTCCTGAACCGCAGGGGGCCCTCAACCTGTTCCGGCGGGGCCGCTCCGGCTCCGGCAACGCACCGGATGGTTTCCCCCTTGGCCCCTTCGTGGCGGGAAAGAACAAGCACCCGGACCGTCCATTTGCTGCCGTATTCATAGAACAGTTCCGCGATCCCCTGGGCGGAAAGTTCCCCTATCTTCAGTTTGCCGTCCAGGTTTTGTCTCCCCGGAGCGTCGCCGGACTGCTCTGCGCTGAAACGGTGCGGGAAGCTGCCGGTCCAGTCCATACTGGCCTGGATGATCCGGTGAAGATTATTTAACCGGCAGGTTTCGGGAACCACTATCCGGCGCCAAACCTCAACGCCCCGTACACTGATCTGTACCATCCGCCATCCCTTATCATCATCCTCATCAGGCTGGTAACGGACCACCGAAAGATTGTTCCGCCTGAAGTTGTTCATGGCGTCCCCGATAAGTTCCTTGGTATCCTCATAGGTTTCGATCATGCTGTCCAGCGTATTGTCCAGGGTCTCCAGTTCCGTCTCCGGGGGGGCTTCGTTTGTATCCAGGTCCTCCAGCAGCCCCGCGGCGTGGCCCTGGATTTGGGAAAGGATGATGAAGGTATGCTTGGGAAGCCAGGAAGGATCAATGTCACCCTTGTAGAGCCGGGCGGAAAGGTCGATTACCGCGGTATGGAGCTCCCCCACCCGCTGGCGTATGGGGCCCATGCCTTGATCGGTAAAAAGGGTATAGGTTTTCCGGAATTCCTCCAGGGCGCCGGTAATATAATCCGCCAGCAGGTTCCGTTCCCCCGTCTCCAGATGAACCGCCGGGGGGACAAGCCGGTCGATAATATGGCCTATGTCCTCATCGCCCCGGTAAAGAGCGTCCAGCACATAGGACTGGATCACAAATTCCGAAACGGGTATCTTCCGCCGGAAGAGGATATCTTCTACGATAGTCTGATCCGGCAGGGCCGGGGAGCTTTCGATGTCCCTGTTGTCGGGGATATCCTTCCCCGCGTACCAGAACCGGGTTTCGATGCCGTAGGGGACGATCTCAATGCGGTCGGTTTTTTCGTAGAGAAAATCCTCCAGCGCGTAGGCGGGAACATCCCGCATCCGTTTGCCGCCGTACCAGTAGGCGTAGGCGATCTGTTCTTCTGTGGACACGCCGGGGCCCAGGAGGGCCATGCTGTTCTTGAAGCCGCTTTCCGCCGCCTCAAACCAGTCGTACAATTCGGTCTGGGACCACTCATCCCTGCCCACCCGTTCCAGTTCAAAGCTCCCCGCCTTCCAGTCCCTGCTCCGGGCCACAAAACGGTCGCCGGGGACAAAGCCGCTTTCCCGGTAGATATTCCGCATATTCAGGGTGCTGATGGAAACTTCCGGTGGGTCCTCATAGGGGTCGCTGTTGAAGGCCGATTCATTCTGCGGGTTATCCCTGGCCACATACTGGGGAGCGTATTCCTCCCCGAAAAGGCAGTAATAGGGGTAAAAGTCTTCCGGGGGGCCTTCGGTAGTCTCCATAGGGATGGGAGTTCCCTGCCAGTAAAAAGTATATTCCTGGGGCAGCAGGCCGGGATTGGCAAAGGGAATACACCGGTGGCCGGGGATAAGGATGCCGTTGAGGAGTTCCAGTTGGGTAGGGCTGATCACAAAGGATACCGGTTCAAAGCAGCCCCGCCGGGAAACCCAGCGGCTGCTGTCCAGTCTGAAGGCAATATGCCGGGAATCCAGCAGGACCGATATTTCCCTTTCCAGCCTGCTGTTTTTTTTCGATTCAACCATGCGAATGAAAGCCGATACATCTTCCAGAGTAAAAGGCCCGGTCACATTTTCGAGAAAATCAAAGAGTGCGTCTTCCTGATTCGGTGTCATTAATAACTTAATAATGCCCTAAAACGGGAAAACCCGCAAGGCGGGGCGGAAACCGGGGGACAATATCCGCAGCCAGGCAACAGGTCCGGGGACAGAGCTTTCCGGGCAAGTCCATTGAAATATAAAAGAAAATCCTGGAATATAATATGGGAACATCAGGTTCCCATAAAACAAAAAGGGGCGGATATGAAATTTTTGTTGATTCATGATGGGGGGGATAAAAAAACAGCGGGACATTTGTTGAATTTATTACGAAAACATGAAGCCGGCGCGGATGAATGTATTCCGGGAGAAGCGGGAGAAGGGCTTGAGCCGGTTCTGGAACTGCTTCCCCATAGCCTGGGCCTTATTCTGTATCTTTCCCATTCCCTTGTCCCGTCCTGGGTATATTTTATCGGGGGCTATTCTCTTTCCCTGAAAATTCCCCTGCTGGTATACGGCGTTTCCCCGGAGAATTTTGGGCCGGTGCTGGCGAAACGCCTTATCCCCATAAAAGAAGAAACCGAATTGTCCGAATATATCCACAGGGAACCGCCGGAAGCCTTTGTCCGGGAAAGCCGGAACCGCGCCAAATATGAACTGCTGGAAAGCGGCATACCCTTTACTGAGGAAGCCCTGGCCAACTGCGTTATTGGGGGAAACGGGAAGGCGGTAGCCCTTTTTCTGGAGGCGGGTTTTTCCCCCAATGTCCGGGACCGTTTCGGAGTTCCCCTTTTGAGTCTTGCCGCCCGGACAGGGAACCGGAATATTGTCAAATTCCTCCTGAAGACGGGGGCCAAAGTAAACCAGCAGGCGGAGGACCGGTTAAGTACCGCCCTTATAGACGGGGCCGCGGGAAAACATTACAGCATTATGAAAGATTTATTGGCCGCCGGGGTTGATGTTAACCTGAAAAGCCGGGATGGACAGTCGGCGCTTATTATCGCCATCGGCCTTAACGATGAAACCGCCGTGGAAATGCTTCTGAGAGCGGGGGCAAACGCCGATGAGCCGGACAACCTGGGCGTAAGCGGCCGAAAGTACGCCGCCCTGTTTAATAAACCCGCCATTTTATCGTTATTTGCGGCCTATGCGCCAAAAAAGGACCGGGGGGAATGATGAAAAGCCTGGAAAATACTATCGGCGCCCTGTACGACCGGATACGGCAGGCCCGGCACTGCGTCGCCCTTACCGGGGCGGGGGTGAGTACCCTTTCGGGGATTCGGGATTTCCGGGGAAAAAACGGTATTTATAACGACATGGATGCGGAAAAGATCTTCGACATTGAATACTTTATGAAAGACCCCACGTTTTATTACGGAGCGGCCAAATCATTCGTCTACAACATTGATGAAAAAAAGCCTTCGATAGTACATACCGTGCTGGGGGCTCTGGAAAAACAGGGCTTCCTCAAGGCCCTGATCACCCAAAATATCGATCTGCTGCACCAAAAAGGCGGCAGTAAGCGGGTGATTGAGGTCCACGGTTCCCCGCAGGTCCATTACTGCCTCCGCTGCGCCGGGGTGCGGATGCAATTTGAGGAAGCCGCCGCCCTGGTAAAGGCCGGAAAACTGCCCAAGTGTCCCCAATGCGGCAGGGTCCTCAAACCGGCGATCACCTTTTTTGGTGAAAGCCTTCCCATTGAGGCAATTAAGGAGGCCACGGAGGAAGCCCAGAAGGCGGATTTAATGCTGATCCTGGGAACAAGCCTGACGGTATACCCCGCCGCTTCTTTGCCAAATTATACCTTGCAGAATGGGGGGGAGCTCATTATTGTAAATAATATGGCTACTTCTCTGGATAAAAAAGCGGTTCAGCATTTTGATGATTTGGCTGAGGTCTTTGAAGAATTACAGGGCCTGTTGTTACCATAACGGGAACCCCTGAAAATCCCGGCGGGGTTTCCGGGGTGAGCCAATCTCAAAATCGCGCATAAGGAGCTGGTTATGAAAAAAAAGCGGCGCTTACTAGTGGTTTTTGGTACGATTTTGCTGATTTTCCCCCCGGTTTCCGCCCGGCCGGATCCGCTGAACAGTATGAGCCTGAACGGGACCGCCGGTTTGTATACCGTGCCCAGCGGCTATATCGGCTGGAACAAGCGGGCCCAGGTGGGCCTTGATCTTGGAACATCCTATAATTTTTTCAGCGGGAATCCCATTGCCAAAATAGGACTCAGCCTTTTTAACTGGGTCGAGATAAACGGCGCGGTTGATTTTCAGCCCAGGACCCATGATACAAGCAATACCGACGGCATCCTGGGGCTCAAGCTGCAATTACCAACGGAAAAAACAGGCGTGGCGCTGGGGGGGAACGTCCAGTTTCTGACGTACCAGGATAATTACACCACCGCGGGGCAGCTGTACACCGCGGTAACGTATAGGGGTGAATTTTTTACCTGGCCCGCGGAAACCTCCCTGACGCTGGGGTATACGTTCCGAAAAGGGAATAACGATAATATTGATTTTGGCATGGGGTTTGATTTATTGCTCGTACCGGATGTTTTTAAGGATTTCGTCCACTGGGTGGTTGATTTTTCAAACTTTTCATACAGCGATCAGGCCCTGGGAACCAACGCCTGGTACCGGGGCTGCCTGAATACGGGTATCCGGGTTGATATTTCCGCCATCCCGGCGTTGAACAATTTTAAATTTATTTTTGATCTTACCCTGCTGGATATTCTGGACGGAGAACGGACTATCGGTATGGGTTTTTCGTTTGGTATTCCCCTGAAATAAAGCTCCCCTCCGCCGGGGGTCAGCCCAGGGCCGCCAGGGCCCGGTCTACCCGTTCCAGTGATCGCCGGGCCCCCAGGAGCCGGAGGCTCCCAAAGAGGGGAGGGCTGATCCGCGCCCCGGTAATGGCGACCCGGAGGGGCATGAGGAGATCCCCCAGTTTGACCCCTTCCTTTTCCGCATGAGCCTTAATCAGATTTTCCGCTTCCTCATCGTTCATGGCGGCCAGGGCTTCCACCAGGGCCCGGCCCATTTTAAGAAGCGCCGTGGTTTGGGAAAGATCCGCCTTCTTGGGGAAGAATTCCGCTGCTTCGGGCATGGGGGGCTCGGCAAAAAGGTAGGCCAGCTTTTGGGGGACTTCGCTGAGGAGAACAAGCCGTTCCTTGATAAGGGGCATGGCGGCGGTAAAGAGTTCCCGCTGCTCCGCGTCAGGTTCGGTCCCCGGCGCACCGGCCCCGAAAAGCCCCTCCCCCACGGCCCAGGGCAGGGCAAGGGCCGCCAGTTCGGCATCGCTTTTTTGCCTGATGTACTGGCCGTTATACCATTCCAGTTTTTTGTAATCAAAGACCCCGGGGGCCTTGTTGAGCTTATCCAGACTGAACCGTTCCTCCAGCTCCCCTAATGTATAGAGGTCTTTCCCCTCTTCCCAGGAACAGCCCAGGAGGGCCACGTAGTTGAGCAGCGCCTCGGGCAGATACCCCTGGCGGCGGAATTCGTCGATGCTGGTAGCGCCGTGGCGTTTACTGAGTTTTTTTCCGTCCGGCCCCATCACCATTGGGAGGTGGCAGAATTCGGGATGGTCCCAGCCAAAGGCCCGGTACAATATGACATGGAGCGGGGTTGAGGCAAGCCATTCCTGGGCCCGGAGGATGTGGCTAATCTCCATAAGATGATCGTCCACCACATTGGCCAGATGATAGGTGGGGAAGCCGTCGGACTTTAGCAGTACCGGATCGGGATTTATATCGTCGTTCTTCCATTCAATATCGCCCAAAAGATAATCATGGAACCGGGTGTTTTCTCCCAGGGGAATTTTAAGCCGGATGGTAAACGCCTCTCCCCCTTTGGCCCGTTGCGCCGATTCTTCGGGGGAAATGTCCCGGCAGCGCCGGTCATACCCCGACTCGCCTGAATGGGCCGCTTCCCGCTCCTTGCGAACCTCTTCGAGCCTGGCGGCGGAACAAAAACAGCGGTACGCCTGTCCCTTTTCGAGCAGCTCTTCCGCGTATTGGGTATATAAGGATGTCCGTTCCGACTGGATATACGGCCCCGCGGGCCCTCCCGTATTGGGGCCTTCGTCCCAGCGGATCCCCAGCCAGTCAAAAGTATCGTAGAGGTTTTTCACAAACTCAGTGTCAAAGCGGGTCCGGTCGGTATCTTCCAGCCGGAGGATAAACTTGCCGCCCTTTGACCGGGCAAAGAGATAATTAAAGAGGGCCGTCCGGATCCCGCCAATATGCTGGAGGCCGGTGGGTGATGGGGCATAACGGTCCCGAACCGGTCCGGGGAAATTTGTTGCAATGTTCATGGGTTTTACTATATCCTGAATATCCCGGCCCGGACAGTGCCAGGCACCATTAAGGAGCAACTATGATAAAAAAGAGCGGTAAAACAAGCGGAGAGGTTTTGGGAGAAAAATTATTTTTCAACCTGAAAAACTGCTGGGATACGGCAAAGGCCCCGGAACTCGACAAGATAGAAGCTTTTGCCGGGGCGTATAAGCAGTTCCTCGACGCGGGCAAAACCGAACGGGAGTTTACCCGCCAGGTCCTCGACAGGCTGCTCAAAAAAGGTTTTACGGATATTGAAACCCTGCTGGGAAGCGCCGGCGGCAAGAACGCCGCGGGCAGGGCCGCCAAAGGCCGGGGGCTGGTTCCCGGCGCCAAGGTATATCAGCATATCCGGGACAAATCCCTGGTCTTTGCGTGTATCGGCAGCAGACCCCTGAGCGAAGGAATCAATATCATCGGCGCCCATGTGGATTCCCCCCGGATCGATCTTAAAACCAACCCCCTGTATGAGGACAGCGAGCTGGCCATGCTGGATACCCATTATTACGGGGGGATAAAATATTACCAGTGGACTACCATACCCCTTGCCATGCACGGCACCGTCATCGGCAAGGACGGGAAACGGCGGGAGATCTGTATTGGCGAAGATGAAGCGGACCCGGTTTTTACCATCACCGATCTCTTACCCCACCTTGCCAGGGAGCAGATGCAGAAAAAAGCTTCGGAGTTTTTTGATGGCGAGGGCCTGGACATCCTCGCCGGTTCCCGCCCCTATCCTGATGAAAAGGCGAAAAACCGGGTCAAGCTCTACCTCCTTTCCCTGCTGCATGAAAAATACGGAATTCTGGAAGAAGATTTTGCCGGGGCGGAGATCGAATTTGTCCCCGCCCACAAGGCCCGGGACCTGGGTTTTGACCGGAGCATGATCGGCGCTTATGGCCACGACGACCGGTGCTGCGCGTACGCGGGCTTCTCCGCGGCCCTGGACTTCGCCGCCTCCGGGGAAAAAAGCGGTCCCCCGGAAAAAACAACAGTCTGCCTCCTTACCGACAAGGAAGAGATCGGCTCTATGGGTAACACGGGGGCCCAGTCCCGGCTTTTTGAGAATTTTATCGCCTATCTCTGCGCGCTTACCGGGGAAAGCAGCCCGGAAATAAACCTTCGCCGGTGTTTTTGTAAATCTTCCATGCTTTCCGCAGATGTGAACGCCGCCTATGATCCCAACTATGATTCGGTATACGACAAAAAGACCGCTTCCTATTTTGGCAAGGGGCTGGTGCTGACCAAATACACCGGCCGGGGGGGCAAGTTTGGCGGCAGCGAGGCCAACGCCGAATTTTGCCAGAAGGTTCAGGCCCTGCTGAACAAAAACAATGTCCAGTGGCAGTACGGAGACCTGGGCAAGGTGGATCAAGGTGGCGGCGGTACGATAGCCCAGCATATAGCGAATCTGGGGGTGGAAGTTTTGGACTGCGGCATCCCGGTTCTTTCCATGCATTCCCCCTTTGAGGTGATCAGCAAAATAGACCTCTATACCGCCTACAAAGGGTGCGCCGCTTTTTTGCGGGAAGCGTGAAGCGGGATATTCCTTCCGCGCATACATCTATGGGGCAAATTGACGGATACTTATGGGAAGATGGTAATATACAGGTCTTTGCCCAGCCATATTTTATCCGGGCGGATTTATGCGGATACTTTCTGCTCTATCTTGAGGCAGAAGCCCAGGAGGTCAAGCAGTTTCACTACGGTCTCGAAAGAAGGGTTGCCGTCAGGGGCCAGGGATTTATACAGCCCTTCACGGCTTACTCCCAGTTCGCGGGCAATTTGGGACATACCCGCGGAACGGGCAATATGGCCCATAATTTTCAGCAGGTATTCTACATCGCCGTCTTCAAGGGCAACTGAAAGATTAGCGATAACATCTTCTTTTGTTTCAATGAATTCAGCCGGGTCCCAATTGGAAACGGTAACTTTAGCCATGTTATATCCCCTTTTTTCAAAGGAATCAGTTCGGCGTGTCTTTTTCATAGTTCCAGTGTAATCCATAGTTTACATGCGATCAGGGATTTTTACCTTGATGAACTCCCTAAAGGCTTAAATATAATCCGTATTCAGTATTGCCTTCTTTGTCAAAACAGTTTTGTATCACGGAAAAATAAGTATCGTCATTATGCTCATACTTACGAAAAATAGAGTAAGCAACTATATCGGCAATTTGGATTGAACGCGACATCTTTGAATCCAGGAAAAGCGGCACCTCCGCAAAATTTGCTAAGGTTTCACCCCACCGGTTGCCGGTTTTCTGATAAATCTGGGACCAGACTTGAAACTGCTGTTCCTTTCGCATCTTGTCAAATATGGCTATGCCTCTTGCTGGTTCTTCATGTTTGGTATATTTGCGCTTTAGAAATTTGTCAAAACGGCTTGTAATTTGAGTAAACAAGTTTTCTGATACATCACCCCCTTGATTCTTAACAACAGCGCCAAATAGAATAAACTGCCGGGGATAATTATCGGCGATATATTCCAGTGTCGCCATGAATAACTTATTGCGGGTATCTTTGGGATACTGATGCCATTCCCCGCGCCCTGTCCTAAGAGGGCTTCCGTGGAGTTCTGGATAGGGTAAACCGGTATATTGGAGTACGAGCTTATCAATATTTTGCTGTATCCAATAGTTCTGATCTTCCCGAGTTACAAACCCGGCAAGGACGCAATATTTGTCGTTTGTATTGGATGGCGACCCGGAGTCATCTACATAGAGCATATACATACCAGACGCCACCCTTTTTTGCAAAAAAATAGAGCTGGGCGGACATAAAGCCCGACGCACCACATAAAGGCGGCACTCCCAACCCTATCTTTAGTATCGTGGAAAAATATAAAGATGTCAACCAATCGCAAGCCCGGTCGCGCCCTTGACCAAAAATATTCCCCGGTATATAGTGCCTTTTAGAGGTGAGGCGGTTTCAAAATAAGCGATTTTTGAAATTGGCCCAGGTTTATACCATGATGAATTATTTTGTAAATTCTTTCAGATTTACCTCTGTTTTTGGGAGACTTGGCACGATTCTTGCTCTCTCTCTCTCTCTCTCTCTCTCTCTCTCTCTCTCTCTCTCTCTCTCATGAATTCACCAACCTAAATTTTCCTTTTTTTACAAAAAAAATTTGTCCCCGCATAAAACCCCGGTTCCGGCGCGGCCCGCGCCGGAACCGGGGCTTTTTATATTTCCCTCCAAAGGAGCGTATGATGAAAAGATTTTTTACGGTTTTGGTTTTATCCTGTCTGGCCGGGGCCGCCTATGCCCAGCAGCGCCAGCCCCTGGACGCCGCCCTCGGCAACGCCGTGTCGTACCTGAGCGGGACCCTGCCCCGCAGCACCGGCCTCCTGGCCCTCAAGCTCGGCGCGCCCTCGGACGCCCTGTCGGACTACGCCTCGGATATTTTTACCGCCCGGCTCCTTGCCTCCGGGGCCTTTACCCTGGCGGAGCGGGACAGCGCGGTTTTGCGGAGCATCGAAACGGAAAGCGCCTACCAGCTTTCCGGCAATGTGGACGACGACAGTATGGCGTCCATCGGGCATCAGTCGGGGGAGCAGATTCTGGTTTCCGGCGGTATCACCCGTCTGGGAACGGAGTACCGCCTGACGGTGAAGGCGGCAAGCATTGAAAAGGCGGAAGTCCTGGCGGTGTATATCGCCACGCTGGAAAGCGCTGATCAATTCAGAAAAATGGCGGGTACGCCCTCCGGCCTGGCCGCGGACCGTCCGCAGTGGGTAACCCAGCCCCTGGTGGGGGGCAGGGCGCGGTATGAAAACGTAAGCGCCGCGGGGGTATCGTCGTGGTACTACGATGTGGGAATGTCAACAAAAACAACCACCGAACAACGGGCCCGCCAGCGGGCCACCCAGAACGTTCAGGCAAACATCGCCGCCACCATCGCCTCGGACTTTAAGGCCCGGCTGGACATTACCGAATTTTCGCTCTTTAAGGACTGCGATATAGAAGACGCGGAACGCCTTATCGATACGGCCATAAGCAGCTCCATCAGAACCCGGATTCCCCGCTACGAGCCCCTGGAGTGGCATATCGAAACCGGCGTTAACGCGGAAGGCAAAGAGTGGTACACGGCTTATGTGCTGGTGCGCTTTCCCCGCAAGGATATTCTGGGTGTGGTGGAGAAGATCGAACCCGTTGCGGTGGTCAACACCCTGATTGCAAACGCCGTTAGGCAAAAGCTCATTGACCAAAGCGCGGAAGGGGA
>JAISAN010000200.1 GCA_031266635.1 Treponema sp.
CCTTCCGTATCCCCACGGCCCCCCGGACCCGGACCGAAACCAGTTCCCACTCCCCGGAACCCGCCCCCGATTCCCGCCGGATATTTTCCTCAAGCCCGTCAATCTTGCCCGTCATGGACAAGCTGTGTTCCATGAAGTAATCCAGCTTCCCCGATTGCTCCGCCCAGATCTGAAATTTTCCCGGCAGGGATTCAACCCCCGCAATCTCCGCCGCCCGCACCGTCTCCACCGGCAGTTCATTCACCGTTACCCGGCTGCCGGGGGCGGCGCCCATTTGCATGAGGAGTTCCAGATACCTTTCAGGATCGCCCATTATGGTACGCCGTTCTTTGGTACAAGTAAGCTCCAGCCAAACTCGCTTTCCTTTAATCGCTTCCGAGTCAGGCTCAAATAAACCGTAAGCAGGATCAAATAAACCGAATGGCTGAAAGGTATGTTCCAGTTTCAGATTCTGCGGATGGGGAAAGTCGTAAATTACCCCTTTCGTGCGGAAGCCATTTACATCAGCTTCAATGTTGAAAACATTAAACCCCGCCTGATGAGTCTCCCCGAAATTCTTGGGATAGATAGAACCGGCATAGAACGCCGGCAGGTTCCCCACGCTCTGGGGCTTGTGGATATGCCCCAGAGCGTAATAGTCCGCGCCAATGTCCGCCAGGTCATCAACGGTAATAGCAATTCCCGTCCCCCGCTCAACCGTCTGATCATTCTGCAAGGTACTCCCCGCCACATCCCCGTGGTACAGCACCACGCAGGGAACGTCCGGGTACTCCCGCCGCTTGGCCGCCAGCAGGAAACACAGCCGGTGCAGGGCGTCCCGGACCGCCTCCTCCGTTTCATCCTTCCCGGATGCCTCACCCGCCAGCAGGTATTTCTTCCGGGGTTCCGGGATACCGAACAGGATGGCTTCCGGATCACCCGCCGCCGGGTTGCTTACGCTGCTAATAAAATGTTCGCTTTCAGGGTTCATCACCCCGCTATAAAGAAAATACGCTTGCCCCGGCTCCAATATGGTGATACCATACTTACAGTCGATCTTTCGGAACACCTCCAGTGAACCATCGGTATCATGCGAAGGCGTCCCGTAGATCATGGCCACCGGCGCGTTTTCCGCGATCTCACGAATCGCGTCCACAAACCGGTTGTAACCCGAAGCTTCGGTATTCAGTATCGAAGCGTCCCATACGTCCCCGGCAACACATACCAGGTCAACCGGGGACTTTTTTATATGCTCCGCGAAGAACCGCAGAGAGGCCAGCGCCTCCTCAGCGTGTTCCCGCGAGCAGTGCAGATCAGCAATATGCGCTAACTTCATACCGCTACCCCCATTCTTGTCAGAAGCGCCCGTGTCCGGTCCACTAAATCCCGGCGGCTTTCAACCGTCGCCCCCAGATCTTTCAACTCTGCCTGAATTATTTGATACGGATTCCCCGTCGGAAAAACCCGGTCCAATTGTTCCCCGTACCCGTCCATAAATTCCTCAAGCGCCACCGTAAGCCGGTCAAATTCGCTTTGCTCCCCCCGCGGCGCGGGATCATCCCCCGCCGCTTCACCCGCCAAATCCGCCCCCGCCGGGTCTTGGCCGCTCCCGGGATTTTCCGGTTCAGTTACATTCCGGGTTTCCCCGGGCTGCCCCTCCGCCAGGCCGGGCAGCGCCTGTTTCCCGTAGAGGGCGGCAACCAGTTCCTGGGTCCCCGTCGCCTGGGCCGCGGCCAAGAGGCGGCCCTCCGGAGTCTTCAAAAGATAATCCGTATTCTGCACCCACCGCCCGAAAAGCAGGGGCCGTGAAGCCTGTTCCCTGGTCAGCGCGGTCGGCATGGCGGTCAGCTCCTTGATCACCCGCAGCCGGGCCCCGGTCTCCGCCATCTGCCGGCCCCGCTTGTTGTTTTCAAGAATAAGCTGGCCGGTCGCTTTTCCCTTGTAAGTACTCCCGCCCTTTCCCGGTTTGTCCGGCTGGTATGAAAGCGGCTGGTCAGTAATGGAAAAAAGTTTTTGATCCTCCAGCGCCCGGAGCACCGGATCAAACTCGTAAGACTGAAGCGAAGAGGTCTTCCAGCTCCCGTCAGGCAGCCGTATTTTCCCCTGCGATTCGGATACAAAAACCTGCCGCCTGCCGCCGATAGGATCATCCCGCAGTTCCACATGGTTTTTACTCTGCTCCGCTATAAAGAATATTCCCGCCGCCTCACCCATCCGGTCTATCGTATGCCGTTTGGGTACTATCTTGCCCTGAATATTCCAGCAGTCCGCGCTCTCCGTTTCATTCCCGCCGGGCAGCTCCAGCGCTATCTCCGTAACCTGCGGCTGGAAAAGCGGTTGGCGTAAACCGAAATCCCCCTCGTTAAGACAAATCAAGGCTTTTTTATCTTTCCCGGTCTTAATCGTGCTTAATGCCGTCGTCATTTCGCCCCCACCTCCTGGCCAACCTCCACAATGCCCGCCTTCGCGATAGTAAACTTGACCCGCTCAATCGCCTGGTTCAAATCCGCTTCCGCCGCGTCCGGCGTGTCTCCCTCCGCCGTTACCTCCCACTGGGCCAGCCCCTTCGCCGTAATGGATACGTTCATCCGTACCCGCCTGTTTGTTTTTTCCTCGGTCATACCATGCTCCCTGTAATTTAATTACCCGGAAATAATTCCGGTTCCATCTCCCGCTCCTCATCCCTAATCCGTTCCAAATCCCACTGGTAAAGCTGTTGATCCACTTCCCGTTCAAGCGTCATAGCATGGGCCTTCATCATCCCGTCCCGGGAACGGAAATAGTTCTTCTGCGCTTCCCGCATAGCCTTTACCTTTGAGACGAACACCTTCACCGCCCGGACATCCTCATCAGAACGGAAAGTCATCGCCATCCTCCTCATCGATGAAATCGTCATCGCCGCCGTCAAAGTCCTCGCCGTACTCGTCATCACCGGAGAGGCCTTCATCATCGTCATCGAAATCAGGATCGTATTCCTCCGGCTCATCCCCCGCACAGGCGGAACAAAGGTCCTCCTCCACCCAGTGGCAGGGATGCCCCGTCTTCTCAATGCACTGGTGACAGTCGTCATCAGTACACCCGCACACCCGGCAGCGCCGGATTTCCGCGCTCATCATTCACCTCCAATAAAAATGGCGGCTTCAGGGCCACCACACCCCGTCGCCGCCGCCGGTTGCTAAAAGCCGCCGGAAAGTGTGGTGGGCCTTCCCGGAGACTCTCGATTCAAATCAAATCACCTCCGCCTCTTTCAATTTTTCAAGAAGGTCATTGACCCCCGTTACCACCAGCGCCACACCCCCGTACCGCCTGATACAATCCAGAAAATCCCGCTGTTCCGCCGTAAGCCGCCCGCCGCGGGGCCGCTTACATTCCACCGCCAGAAACCGCCCGTCATGGCAAATCCCCAGCCAGTCCGCCGATCCCGGATACCCGAACCGGATAAACCGCTTCCCGATCCGGGTAAGCCCCGTATTATTCCGCCAGTGAAAAATGTTATAGGCGGACAAAACCTGATCCACGTCCTTCATCACATCGGATTCCAGCACCTTGACCGGCGGCGTTCTCATTTCCGTTTCCGCCGCCTGGAATAGGGAAAACCCTGGCGGTCATCTATTTCTTTTTTCCCAAAGAAGAAATCCTGAAAAATCATCAGCGCAATTAACGCTACAACACCGATAAACAAACCCAGATTCATCCCGCCGCCTCCTCTACCTTGTCCATAAACCGCAGTTCGTCCGTAAGCCCCCGGATACATCCTTTAAGAGTTTCTACCGACTTGCGAATGGCATCGTATTCGGAAACCGCATTATTCATTTTTCGTCTCGCTTCTTCCAGTTGCCGTTCCGCCGTATCACGCTCGCGGCCCAGGGCGGCGATCTCATACTCAATCCATTCCTTTGTCAGCATTCCTTACCTCCAAAAAAGCCCCTCCCCGTGGTATACTCGGACATACCAACTATCTTTTCCCCACAAGGAGGGGCCAAATGCCTGATGAATACCAATTAACAAAACTCGAAATCAGTCTTCCAGTTGAACTGCTTGAAACCCTGAAAGGTATGGCGCAGCAGGAAGGAAAACCCTTAAACGCCAAAATTGTATCCCTGCTGGACCTGGCGGTTTTTATCAGCCCGGAAGATCTTGCCATGATCAAAGACAAGGATCTAAGAAGGGCGGATCTTGTCCAACTGGAAAAAGCTGAAGACGAAATGGTGGCGAAATACCACGAGCTCATTGCCGAAATCCAGAAGGCGGCGAATATGCTCGACATGCTGAAAAAATAGCTTCGGCGCATATATCGCCCCCTTTAAGAATTTCCTCAAGCGCCCACCGGACTACCGCCCCGGTATGCGCCCGGTAGCGGACGGTTTTCATATACTCTAGGGTTTTCTCTGCCAGGGCCGCCCGGTTTTCCGCCGTTTCTTCCGTTACCCCCAGGTCCTCCATTGCCTGGGCTTGAGGGTCAAACGTATACGAAACACCTTTGTATTCAGCAGTTACTGTCATCCCGCCACCTCCTCAAAATCAAACTGCCCCTGCGCGGCGGCCAGTTCTATCCGCTTGCAGGCCACGTCAAAATATTTCTCCACAATCTCAATCCCGATAAAACGCCGCCGGATATTCACACACGCCACGCCGGTAGTACCTAAACCCATAAAGGGATCAAGGACGGTTTCGCCCTCAAGGGAAGCCTTGTTTACGGCCCACGTTGTGAATTTCAGGGGCTT
>JAISAN010000218.1 GCA_031266635.1 Treponema sp.
TTAAACAGCGGTTTTGGGCTTTCCCTGCCTTCCCAAAAGGCCGAAGGTTTTGTCATAAAAGCCGGAAAAGACGGCATAATCATTGCCGGACAGGACGAGCGGGGGCTGCTGTACGGGGTTTTCCGTTTTATCATGCTTCTTGCCCAGGGGAAAATTACCGGGGGCTTTGAATGTGCCGAAGCCCCGGCGGCGCCCATCAGGATGATCAATCATTGGGATAATCTGAACGGTACTATTGAACGGGGTTACGCGGGGCCGTCGATTTTTTACAAAAACGACCGGCTGGATTATGACCCGGAACGGATCACTTCCTACGCCCGGCTCCTGGCCTCGGTGGGGATTAATTCAATATCGATCAACAATGTTAATGTCCGGGGCGCGGCGAAACTTCTTATCACCGAAGCGTATCTGGCGGATCTGAAAAAAATAGCCGCCCGTTTCCGGCCCTACGGCATCCGGCTTTTTTTGTGCGTCAATTTCGCGGCGCCCTATTCCCTGGGCGGCCTGCCCACCGCTGACCCCCTGGACGCCGGAGTTCTGGCTTGGTGGAAGGATCGGGCTGCTCTCATCTACCGGTACATTCCCGATCTGGCGGGCTTCCTGGTAAAGGCCGATTCCGAGGGTGAACCCGGCCCCTTCCAGTACGGCCGCACCCACGCGGACGGGGCGAATATGCTGGCCGCGGCCCTGGCGCCTCATGGCGGGGAAGTAATCTGGCGCTGTTTTGTGTACAACTGTGTGCAGGACTGGCGGGACGCCAAAACAGATCGGGCCCGGGCGGCCTATGATCATTTTAAGCCCCTGGACGGGAGCTTTGCGGAAAATGTGATCCTCCAGATTAAATTCGGGCCCTACGATTTTCAGGTCCGGGAACCGGTTTCTCCCCTCTTTGGGGCGCTGACCAAAACCCGGCATATTCTGGAACTCCAGATTACCCAGGAATACACGGGCCATCAGATTGACCTCTGTTTCCTTCCCTGGGTCTGGGCGGATATTATGAATTTTGACACCGCCCACGGCGAGGGGGCCGCCATAAAAGAGCTTCTGGGCCGCCGGATTGAGGGAATTGCCGCGGTAGGCAATGTGGGGCTGGACGCCAACTGGACGGGCCATACCCTGGCCCAGGCAAACCTCTACGGTTATGGCCGCATTGCCTGGAACCCCTGCCTTTCCGCCGCCGAAATCGCCGGGGAATGGAGCCTCTTGACCTTTGGGGTTTCCCCGGCGGCGCAAAAAGTGGCGGCCCTTCTCCTGGGCTCGTACCCGGCATACGAAAAATACAACGCCCCCTTTGGGATTTGTTTTATGGTAACGCCGGGGCTCCACTATGGCCCCAGCATCGAAGGATACGAATTTTCCAAATGGGGAACCTACCACCGGGCGGATCAGACAGCCATCGGCATAGAACGGGGGTCCGGCGGAACCGGCTATACGGATCAGTACGCGGAAAAAAACGCCCGGCTTTTCGCGGACCCCAAAACCTGCCCGGAAAATTTACTGCTCTTTTTTCACCGCCTGCCCTACAGCTTTGTGATGAAAAACGGCGAAACCCTTTTACAGAATATCTACGATACCCATTTTGAGGGGTATGAGGATGTAAAAAAAATGCTGGAAACCTGGCAAAGCCTGAAGGATCTGCTCAATCCCGAGGTCTATGATTCGGTGCTGAAACGCTTTGAGCGGCAGCTGGAAAACGCCCGGGAGTGGCGGGATGTGGTGAACACCTACTTTTGGCGAAAAACCGGGATCCCCGATCACAAGAGCCGGAAAATTTACGACTGAATAAAGCGCCCCCCCGCGGGCGGCGCCGCGAACAGGAGCGTTTAATTGTGAAGCACCGTCATGGTCAGGGGCGGGAGGCTGACGCGGCCGTTTGTTATTTCCGCCAGAGTTTCCACGCCGGCTTTTTGCGGACTAAGGGTCTGATACCAGCGGGGAGCGGTTTGGGGGAGTTCCAGGGTTTTGGGCGATCCGCCTCCGTTATAGGCCACAAAAATTGTCTCCCAGGAATCGCCCCCGGCGTGGGGGCCGATGGTAAAGGCAACTACATTGTCCGCGGCGCTTACAATGGTGATTTTTTCTTCTATATCTGATTTACTGTCCATTCTGAAAGCCGGATGTTCCCGCCGCAGCCTGATGAGGCCCGCGTAATAATCGGAAACCCGCCGGAATTTCCCCGCGTTTTCCCAGCGAATTTTGTTGATCGAATCGGGGCTGGCGTAACTGTTAAAGTCGCCGAATTTACTGCGGAGAAATTCATCACCGGCCTGGAAAAAAGGAATCCCCTGGGAAGTAAGGATGATGCCGTTGGCAAGGAGAACCGATTTTACCGCGTCATGTTCAAAAAGGTCCCGGTCCTTGTCCAGCAGGGCGTAGGGGCCGGCGGCCGGATCGGCGCCCAGGGAACAGACAATTTTATCCCAGAGGTTCAGGTTGTCGTGGGCGGTAACGTAGTTGACGCTTTCACCGGCGGCATCGGTAAAATCGTGGATCGAACCCTGAACGCCCTTCACAATGCCCGCTTCCGTATCAGGCTGACCGGTGGCAAAACCCCGGGACGGATCATCGCTGCCGCCTTTTATCGCCCCGCGAAAACGGTCGTTAAAAACGGCAAAGCCCCGGTTCTTCTGCGCGCCAATGACGGTCTGCGATTTTTCATCCAGAACCGATCCCCCGGCCTGCCAGGGTTCTCCGTAAATAAGGATGCCGGGATCAAGGGCCCGTAATTCGGCGTTTAGTTCTTCCATGGTGGGAGTATCAATAAGGCCCATAAGGTCAAAACGGAAACCATCCACCCGGTATTCCCGGACCCAATATTTGCAGGAGTCGATAATAAATTTCCGCACCATAGGCCGCTCGGAAGCCACTTCATTGCCGCAGGCCGATCCGTTTGAAAGGGCGCCGTTCCCGGCGGTCCGGTAATAATAACCGGGTACAATGGAGTCAAATGGTCCGGCGCCGGTCCGGAAGGTGTGGTTGTATACCACATCCATTACCACCCGGATTCCCGCGTTGTGGAGAGCCTGAACCATCTGTTTAAATTCGAGGATCCGGGTTTTGGGGTTTTGGGGGTCCGTGGCATAAGAACCTTCGGGGACATTATAATTTTGAGGATCGTAACCCCAGTTAAATTTAGGTTCCGCCGATTGGGGATCGTCCACGGTAAGTTCATTAATAGAGGCAAAATCAAAGGCCGGCAGAAGATGGACATGACTTATCCCCAGGTATTTCAAATGATCGATGCCGGTGGGAAAGCCCTCGGCGTTTTTTGTTCCCCCCTCGGTAAACGCAAGATATTTTCCCTTATGTTTCATGCCGGAATTTTCATCAATAGAAAAGTCCCGGATGTGCAGTTCGTAGAGTACCGCGTCCTGCCGGTTTTTGGGGGGAAGTTTACGGCCCCTTTCCCAGCCCGGCGGGTTGGTGTCCGCCAGGTTGACCACGGCCATCCGCCGGCCGTTGGCCGATACGGCCCGGGCATAGGGGTCCGCGGCGAAATGTACGGTCCCATCGGCGAAGGCGGCCCGAAAAAGGTAATATTTCCCTGCCAGGTCTCCCGGTACGGTAAGAGCCCAGACCCCGGTTTTTTGATCCCCTTCCATGGGATAAAACCGCCCGACCTCGTTATCCGGCATTTTATCCGGAGCGCCCATAGTTCCCGGTTCATCATACAGGGCCAGCGATACGGAAACCGCGGTAGGCGCCCAAACCTTAAAGCCGCTGGCGGCCGCTCCATAGCTAAGGCCCAGATCATCCCCGTTGTAATAATAGCCGTCCAGGATATTCCGCATGGTCAGGGGTTTATCCCCAAAGACGCCGCTTTCATCCCGCGCCATGTACTGTTTTGACGGGTCGCTTATTTTCTCCTCCAGGGAGATAAGGACTTGGCCGGTGTTTTCTCCTTTGGCGGATTTCCCCGTAAGCCGCGTGTCCCCATCGTAAACGGCAAAGGTACCGTAATCCGCCGGTTCCCCGGAGAGGCTCAGGTTTACCAGATCATCCCGATCCGCCGCGGCAAATAATATGGGAAGCCCCTTAGGATCGGGCTTTTCCGGATATATCGCCGGATCGTTTTGCTGTATCCACATTTCTTTTCCCCTGGTAAAACGGTCGCCGTTCCCCTCTTTTTCCGCCCATTCATTGCCGGGGCCGCTTTTTCTGATTATCACACCAAACTCCCCGCTTGTTCCGGGCAGATCAATACGGGCCGTCACCCAGCCGTCTTTACCGGGGGGGCCGAAGGGAAAACTCCGGCCCTCCCCCGGAGGATCGGCAGGCCAAATCCAGACATTCCATCCGGCATAATCACCCATATACCGGTAATAATGCAGCCTCGCCTGAAGGCCGGACGCTTCCCTTCGGGGCCCGGCGGGGGAACAGGAAAAAAATACCCCCAGAACCGCCGCGAAAAAAACGCGGCCCATGAACCGGCCCGGTCCCTTCATGTCTCAAAGCCCCGGCCCGCGGCAAGCCGGGGTCTTAGACCTTCCATATCCCAAAACTCTGGCCCTCCATCCGGCAGCGGCCGTCGTCAAGGGAACACCCGCCGATGGCATATACCGGGCGGCCCTGGGCCTGAACCGCCGCCTCCGCCGGGGCGCCGCCGGGATTCAGGGCGATAATAAAAGCGCCCCGGCGGTACACAAAGGGCAGGCGGCCCTGTTCCGCGTAGAGAATTTCCAGGTTTGGCCGGGCCTGCAGGTCCGGTTCGGAGCGGCGCAGGCGGAGCAGGGCTTTTACCGTGGCAAGGAGGGATCGCGGGTCCGCTTCCTGGGCTTCCACACTGGGGGCGCCGGGCCCGGTATCCACCGGCAGGTACAATCGGTCCGTGGCGGCGGCGGAAAAACCCATATTTTTCCCCTTTGACCACTGCATGGGCGTCCGGGCGCCCGTCCGGGTATAGCCCCCTTCTTTGGTGGGCGGGTTCAGATGCCTCATGCCGATTTCATCACCGTAATACAGGAACGGAACCCCCGGCATGGTAAATAAAAAGGCGTAGGCCAGGGGAAGTTCCGAAGGATCAAGGCCAAGGCTGATCCGGGGAGTGTCGTGGTTGCCGGTAATGAGGCTAATGTAACCCGCGTTTTTTGTGTTCTCATACCAGGGCATATACTGGGCCAAAAACCGGGTAATATCCCCCGCCCCGTCTTTTTTGAAAAAGCTGTTATTCGGCCCGGTAAAGCGGTTTTCCCCATCCAGTTTATAATCCCGCACCAGACTCTTGTAACCGCTGCCCTCGTGATCCAGGAGGAAATCCGCGTGAAACCCCGCGGGGAGTGAAAGGCCGGGGGAACTCCACTCGGAAATCATGGCCGCTTCGGGGAATTCGGCGTCCAGCATCTCCCGGATATTCCGCCAGATCTGTGCCGTCGCGCTTTTACCGGGGTCATCGTTTTTCACCAGGGAATCCGCCATGTCCACCCGGAACCCGTCGCAGCCCCGGCCCTTATCGCCCCGCAGCCAGAAACACATAATGTCCTTGAGGGCCTCCCGGGTGGCGGTACATTCGGGATGATCCGGCGGAAGCTGCCAGGGCTGCCAGGGATTCAGGACGCCGTAATTCAGGGCTGGCTGGCATTTAAAAAAATTGACGATATATACCCCGTTCCGCTCCGCCTCCCCGGCGATAAAACGGAACCCGTCCAGCCCCCAGGAAATCCAGCTATCGCTCCAGATATAACGGTTTGAATATTCGTTGGGCGCCGCCATTTTACTTTTTTGAAACCACTCGTGTTCCTCCGAAGTATGGCCGGGAACCAGATCCAGCAGAACCTTGAGTCCCTTTTTGTGGGCCTCATCAAAAAGCCGGAAGAGGTCCTCGTTGGAGCCATACCGGGGGGCGACTTTTTTATAATCCCGCACGTCATAGCCCGCGTCCTTAAAGGGAGAATCAAAACAGGGGTTAAGCCAGATCGCGTTACAGCCCAGGGCCTGAATATAATCCAGCTTTTGAATGATCCCTTCCAGATCGCCAACGCCGTCGCCGTTGGCGTCGAAAAAACTTTGGGGATAAATCTCATAAAAAACCGCGTTTTCCAGCCACTTCGGCATAGTTACTCCTCTGAAAAGTAATAATAATAACCGCAAAATAAAAAACGATAATATGAACCGTGGGAAGCCAGAGTCCAAAAAGGGCCGACAAGAGGGCCGGCAGGGTGGATGAAAAAGCGAAAAATCCCAGCCGTTCCCGGAAAGATATGACGGAAGCGTTCATCCGGTTAAGACCGAGGAAAAAAACCGCCGTAAGGTAAAAGGCGGCCTGGAGGATCAGCACCAGAAAAAAAGCCAGGCCCAGAAGGGGCAGCATTACCCGCCGGCCCCAGGCGTTCCGGAACATCAGGAGGTTAAAATCTTCTATAATATAAGCCTGATCCGTCCCGTTTTCCACGGCCATATCTTCCGGGAGGGTTCCGGGAAAATTCTCCCCGTAGAGCCGGGAATAGAGTTCGTAGGGCTCAAGCCGGGAAATGGCAAGCATGACCGGGAAATTAAGGGCCAGGGAAACAAGCAACAAATGCAGGATGATGAAGGAAAATTTCATCCCCCCGATCAGGGAAAGGAGCCGCGTTGTTTTGGTTTCATCCCGGAAGCTAAAGGCCCCCAGGGTAACCGCCTCAAAATAATCCCTCGTCAAGCAAAGCCCCTATTCGCCCTTGTTGGCCCCGGCGGTAAGCCCTTCCAGAAGAAAACGCTGGAATATCATATACATAATCGTAATCGGGATAGCCACCAGCACGCAGCCCGCGCAGAAGGCGGTAAAATCGTTGTTTGACCGGGAAACCAGATCAAAAAGCCCGATAGCCAGGGTCCTCCGTTCATTCATGTTGATAAGATAACGGGGCAGCATATAATCCATCCAGGGGCCCATAAAAGCGGTAACAGCAATAAAAAACACAATCGGCATGGAGAGGGGTAAAATAATCTTCACAAAAAGCTGAACCTTGGAGGCCCCGTCAATAAAAGCCGCCTCGTCAATGGACCGGGGGATGTTGAGCATATAACCTCTGACCAGCCAGATATTGCCCGGTATACCCCCGGCTACATAGATAATAACCAGCATGTTCAGGTTGTTGAGCATACCAAAATTGAGGGCCACCATATAAAGGGCGGTAAGGCCCAGAAAACTGGGGAACATCTGGAGGATCATTACCAAAAGGAGCCCCATTTTGCGGCCCTTGAATTTGAACCGGGCAAAACAGAAAGCGGTCATGGTGTGGAGGATCATCGAAAAGACGGTGGTCAGCACCGCCACATACAGGGTGTTTATATACCAGGCGGCGAATTTGGTTTTCTGGAAAAGCCTGATATAATTATCCAGCGTGGGATTATCGGGGATCATGGTCCCCCGGTTTATTCCGTTTACCGGATTGATGGAAGAGCCTATGACCCACAAAAGGGGATAGAGGACGATGATCGCCACTATGATAAGTTCAAGGTGGATAAGGACGCCGGTGATAAACCGTTTAACCTGGTAAGCTTTTGGGGCTTTCATATTAGTCCTCCTTAAACGCCCGGGTCCGCAGGAGATTCCACGCTGAGACGGAGGCAATAATTATAAAGATAAGAATACTCAGGGCGGAAGCGTAATTATACATCCGCTGTTCCAGGGTAAGCTTAAAGATCCAGGAAATAAGAATATCCGTAGAACCGGCCATCTGAAAATTCGGATTCGGCGGGCCGCCGCCGGTGAGAAAATAAATCATATTAAAGTTGTTGAAGTTAAAAGTTACGCTCATCATAATTTGTGGCGCGGTGGAGGCAAAAACCATCGGCATGGAAATAACCCGGAACTGGTGGAAGGCATTGGCCCCGTCTATCTGGGCCGCCTCGTACAATTCCTGGGGAATGGTGATTAATACGCCGGAAATCAGCGCCATAAAATAAGGAAAACCCAGCCAAACATTTACCAGTACCAGGGAAAGCCGGGCCCAGAACGGATCGGACAAAAAGGGAATAGCTTCGCTTATTAAACCTATCTTTAATAGAAGCTGATTGATAGCCCCTTCCTTGTTAAGCATGACCCGGAAAACCATCATGGAAACAATTCCCGGAACCGCCCAGGGGAGGATAAAAATACTCCGCCACAGTTTGGGAAATTTTACCGCCTTGGCCCGGATCAGCAGGGCCTGGAGCAGGCCAAAAACATAGGATGAAAAGGTGGCCAAAAAAGCCCAAACAACGGTCCAGATGAAAATCTTGACAAAGGTGCCGCCCCATATTTTTATTTTAATAATATTCAGAAATGTTTCAAATCCCGTCCACTCCACCAGCCGCCGGGGAGGGATAAAGTTCATGTTATAATTGGTAAAGGCCACGAGGATGGCAAAAATAATCGGGACAATGGAAATAAAAACCACCAGCAGCATCCCCGGAGCTATGACGATATATTCAAAAGAACTGCTCCAGAGATTGCGGAAATATTGCAGGCTGGAAATTTCCTCTCCCCCTTCAATACGTTTCCGGGTGCGGTAGGCGTCAATAATGTTCCAGAACCAGATCAGGGTGAACAGTACCAGAACCACCGCCGCGATGATACCGGCAAGCATAAGCATAATGGAATGATCGTACACCTGAACCCGGGAGCTGGTTCGGGGGATGGTTCCCAGAGTAACAAGCCCCCAGAGTCCCCGGGTAAAAAAACCCGCATTACGGAAAGTCCGCTCCACGCCGCCGCTTAATACCCCCAGGGTTCCTGAAAAAAGCTCCAGGCACACCAAAATAATCTGCATCACAAAAAAAATCAGGCCCTTGATTTTCTGTTTATTAAGACATTGTCCGCTTCCCCAGACCAGGGCCGAACAAAAAGCCGCCAGATATTTCATGGCTTCCCCCTATCGTGATTTACCGGCAATTGCCAGGGCAGTGTCGTAGGTTTCCATCGCCTTTTGCTGGGCCTGGGGTATGCTAAGCTGCTCATCCCAGGTAAAGGTAAAAAGGGCTTTTTGGGCGTCCCAGGCCTGGGCCATCTCGGGAATAATCGGCATGGGGTCTGAATAGGGGGCCTGTTCCTGAATACCTTTCATGTACTCATCGTCCCGAAGGCCGGGAATTACGCTGATATCCTTGTAGGCCGCCATTTTGCCGGTAGTCTCGTATAAGATGGTTTCACCTTCAAGGCTTACAAGAAAATCCGTAAACGCAAACGCCGTGTCGATGTTCCGGGAATAGCTTGATACCACAACCACGATATTACCGCTGAAACACCGGGGCTGCTGCCCATTTATGGTAGGCAGTTTGGTTATACCGAAATTGACGCCGTTTTTTACGGCGTCCTCAATACCCCAGGGCCCGCAGATGGTAAAGGGAACATTCCCCCGCTGAAAAGCGCCGATAGTTGCGTCGTAGGTGGCATCCGCCACTTTTACGTTAAAATATCTCCTGAAACTGTGGTGAAACTCCACTCCCCGCCGGGCGGCCTCACTGTCCCAGCCCGGCACGGCAAAATCATCCATATCCGGCCCAAACAGCTGCATCCCAAAGGCGGTTAAAAAGAAATAATTGGTATAAGAGTCGTCCACCTGCCAGCGCAGGGCATAGCGGTTTTCCTGGGGCCGGTTGTACCTTTCGGCAAATCTCTGGATGGCCTCAAAACTCTCGGGCGGCGGCTCCCCGCCCAGAAGGTCCTTGTTATAAAAAAGGGCGATATTTTCCGTGGACACCGGAACTCCGTACAGGTCTCCTTCGGATGTACAGGTTTCCAGGGCGGCATCCAGCAGCAGCTCCCGGTATTTATCCTGCAGCTCAAAGGGAAAAGGTTCGGTGATGCCGTCAAGAATGGCGATCCCGATGTGATCGTGGGGCATAATAAACACGTCCGGCCCTATCCCCGCGGGGCCATCCAGCGAAACCTTGCCCCGGGTATCCACGGAACCTACATTTTCGTATTCAACGGTTACGTCAGGGTAGAGCCCGGTAAAGGCGCTTATTGCCCGTTCCGCCCAGGCGTCGTTGTCAAGCCAGACCATAAGGGAGCCGGAAACCCCGCCGGAACCCTGGGCGGCCCCCCCTCCCCTTCCCAGACAGCCTGAAAAAACGACCAGTATGGCCGCCAAAAGAAAAATTCCACCCGGTATAATTTTCTTCATAGTACCCCCCGCAGAAAGTATAAACTAATTATAAAGGTAGTTCAAGAAATAAGAAAAGAAACCCATTCATTGAGAAAAAAATCCGGGATTTTCATAAGATTTTATGGACAGACCCTGTTTAGCCCCCTCCCGTCCGGGTTTTAGCGAATTGGCGAATTTACCGCAGCGTATCTCTTTTTTCCGGGAGACTTCATGATCCGGCGCCCGGCGTTTTTCCCCTGCCGGCGGATCGCAAATGTCCGATTAGGATTTTTTTATAAACTATACCAGTCTCTTACGATAAGTTGTCCTGTCCGGCGGCCGGCAAGGCGATAATACCACAATAATTAAAAAGACACTTGAAAATTTTATTTATATTTTAGTTATCAGGAGAGCGTGCTTATGCCCAATAGAAAATTGCTCTTAATTAAAATTTTTGCTTTAGCGGGCGTGATATTAACGGTTCTGGCCTGCCGGAACCCTACAAGTCCCCAGTCTTCCAAACCCGCCCAAACGGGGACGGTCAAAGAAATAAGCCTTGCCATTGTCGATAAGGGGGGAACTCTTGAGGTCGCCGGAACGGCGGAAAATCTTATCATCTATAAAAAACCCGGTAAGCCCGGCAACGCGGATTCCCTGCGTCTTACGGTAAGCAACAGCGATTATACCTGCACCTGGTATGTGGACGGGGATTTACCGGGAATAAACGGGCCTGATATTACGATTAAGGCGGCGGAGTACGCGCTGGGCGGCCATACGGTACTGCTCAAAGCCAAAGACAATACGAGTGGTGTGCCGTGGTCAAAAAATATATTGTTTAGCGTTAAGCCAGGAAGCCAGGAGGATTGATGATGAAAAATTCAATGCGTTTTTTATGCGGACTAACGGCGTTAAGCGCCGTTTTTCTTCTGGCAGGATGTTCCAATACATTAGATCCCCAGGGCGTTTCGAGGGGTACGGGGTATGTTAAAATCAATCTTGACTCCGGGGAAAACCCGGCAAGCCCGGCGGCGGCCCGGACCCTGCTGCCTTCAACGTTCAGCTTCGGTTCCTGCGACCTGAAATTTACCAAGGGCGCGGCAACGGTGGAAAAAACCGGCTGGGACCTGGATAACCCGGTGGAACTTGAGGAGGGAACCTGGAAGCTGGAACTCAAGGCATACCTGGGAACCGGAGACGGTAAAACCCTGGCCGCGTCGGGCGTCAATTCCTCAATCAACGTTACCGCAAACGCTACCAACCCGGCGCTGGTGAATATCACGTTTGTATCCCTTTCCGGAACAGGAAGCCTCGATTACACAATTGCCGATTCCAGCGGGATTACACTGGAATCGGCGGTAATCTCCTTTGCGGCCCTGAGCGGAACCGCCCCTGCCGACATTAATATCCTCGGCGGCTTTACGGGAAGCCAGGGCAATATTCCGGCGGGTCATTATATCGTAACCGTTACCCTTACAGGAGAAGGAAAAAAGGCGGTACGGCAGGAAGTGGCCCATATTTACAAAAACCAAATCTCCACCATGGCCTTTACCTTTGAGGCGGATAATTTCCATACCACAATAACAAGCGTAACGCTGGTGGGGGACATGACCGGTTGGTCTACCGGCGCGGCGATGACCAAAGACGATGACGACACGTTTATATGGGCCGGAGATACCGCGGCCAATATGGGGTTCCGGTTCGAACTGCCGGGCGGAAAATGGCTGGTCCCCGAAAATAACGATGACCCGGTAAGCGCCGTTACGCCCGGCGAAACCGTTTGGGCGGCGGCGCATAACAACAGGGCATGGAAAATCACGGCGGCCGGTTACCACCTGATTAGGCTGGATCCCTCCGGCGGGAAGATATACCTCTCAACCCCGCAGGCAATAACGCTGGTTACCATAAACGGAGGAAATACCAGCGCGGCAAAGGGGAACACCAAGAACTTTATCGTTACCGTGGACGCGAAAAACGGGGCCGATGATACGGTAACCTGGAGCCTCAGCACCGATGCAGGAACGATAGATGCCGGTACTTCCATTAACCCAAGCACCGGCCTTCTTACGGTCGCTTCCGGCCAGGAAGATATAAGCCTGAAAGTCAAGGCCGTTTCCAATTTTGACAACGACAAATACGACGAAGTTACGGTTGCGGTTAACAACCTTCCCACGGTAACCGGCATAAGCGTCGCGGCGGCGGGGAATGTTACGGAAATTCTTCGGGGCGGCGTTACTTTGGACTTTACCGCGACGGTAAGCGTTGAAAACGGGGCCCCCAACACGGTGGTCTGGAGCCTGAGCGGGAAAGACAAAGACGGCCAGGCAGCCGCCCTTAACGCCGCAACCTCGATTACCGAAAACGGAACGGACAACAATAAAGCGGCGCTTTTCGTCGCGGCGGATGAAAACGCGGTGGACATTACCGTTACCGCCACGTCAAATTACGCGGGCTTTACCACGGTATCCGGCGGTGCTTCGGTTTTCGTCAGGCGCTGCCAGGACCTGTATATAATCGGGGAGGATTTTGGCGGCTGGACTTTAGGGAACCCCGCCGGTACAACAGGGGTACAGATGACTTACGGAACCCGGGGTGTATACGGCTGGACCGGGGTGATGTATCAGGATCATACTTTTAAATTTCACGACGCCACGATTACCGGCTGGAATGACGGCAAGTGGTTTAACGCGAACGGCAACGACATTGCCCCCGCCGGAACCATGCAGGTTATTCCTGATAACGCCAGCGGTCTTGCCAATTCCTGGAAAACCGCCGCGGAAGGCCGTTATACCATCAGCCTGGATACCACGGCCCATACAGTTAATTTTACCCAGCATCCCTATGTTGCCATTTCAGTCAGCCCGAATCCGGTTTCGGCGGCCAAAGGATCGACCAAACAATTTACCGCCACGGTGGCCGCCTCAGGGGGCGCCACGAATGGGTATGAATGGGAACTTGGCGGAGCGGCTTCTTCAGCTACAACGCTTTCTTCCGCCGGGCTTCTGAGCGTCGGAGCGGATGAAACCGCCGCGACCCTGACCGTAAAGGCAAAATCGACATATACGGCCGGGGGCTTTACGCCGGTAGAAGATACGGTAACGGTTACGGTTACAGAACCAACGGGAAACGCCGGTATCACTTTGACTATTGTGGATAAGGGCGGCGAACTTGACATTAGCGGCTGGCCGGGAACGCCCGTCATCCATAAATCCGGCGGGACCGGTTCCATCAGCCTGAACGCAACAAACGCCGCTTATACTTATGCCTGGTATGTAGACGGCGGTTTAGCGGGCGCCGGGGCCGCGCTTATGATTAGCGCCGCCAATTACCAGTTGGGAGGCCATTCCATATTACTGGTTGGCACAAAAGACGGGGTTCCGTGGTCAAAGATTATCGGTTCCTTTACGGTGGCGGCCCATCCCTAAAAGCGGGATAAGCGCCACGCCGCGAATGGAGCTGCCCGCCCCCGCGGGCCGGCGGACAGCTTCCTGAGCCTTACATCGAATTATGGGGCAAGAGGGCAAATATGAAGAAAATACCGTGTTTTATGTGCGGACTGGCAGTTTTCGCCGCCATATCGCTTATGACAGGATGTTCCAATCCGTTTGAGCTTCCGGCGTCTTCCGGCGGGACCGGGGGAAAGGGATATGTAACAATCAGCCTCAACGCCGGGGAAAACCCGGTAAGCCAGGCGGCGGCCCGGACCCTGCTGCCCTCTTCGTTCAGCTTCGATTCCTGCGACCTGAAATTTACCAAAGACGCGGCGGTGGTGGAAAAAGCAGGCTGGAACCTGAATAACCCGGTGGAACTTGAAACGGGAATCTGGGCGCTGGAACTCAAGGCATATATGGGAACCGGAGCCGGCAAAACATTGGCCGCCTCGGGCCTCAGCCCGTCAATCAGTGTTACCCAGGATACCACTACCCCGGTTACCGTGCATATCGCGTTTGTATCCCTTTTCGGGACAGGAAGCCTCGATTACGCGATTAGCAATTCCGGCGGGATTACACCGGCGGCGGCAAAGATCGTCCTGAAACGGCTGGATACCACGGCGGCGGATATAGAGATCGACTTGCTTGCCGGCGGATATACGGGGATAAAGAGTCCCATAGCCTCCGGTTATTACCTGGCCACTGTTATCCTTGAAACCCGCATCAATGGCAACCCGGATAAAAAGGCGGTTTGGAGCGATCAGGTCAATATCTACGAGAATCAAACCACTAATTTCGTCTACGATTTTATAGATGCAAATTTCCATAGAGTTATTGAGCATATATGGATCGTAGGGACCATGAATTCATGGCAGCTCCCCGGTACGGAGATGAGCAAAGAAAGTAACGGGATTTTTACCTGGGCAGGGGATGTAAATATTGACGACACCTTCAGGTTCAGCCTTACCGACACCGGCGGCTGGGCTCCGGGGACCGAATGGAAGGGAGACTGGTTTGCCCCTGCCGTGAACGACAGCCTGGTAGGCGCCGCCGTTTATGACATGGAGTTTATAAGCGAATATAAAGGCGCCAACAATGCGTGGAAGTTTAGCGGCGCCGCTTATTATCTAATTACAATAGACACCGGCGCCCTCCGGATGACGGCGGCAAAACCGGTTATTGTTACCGGACTGACGATAAACGGCGGTGATACCAGCGCGGCAAAGGGGAGTACAAAAACCTTTAGCGCCACCGTAAACGGCCATAATGTTACCAACCAGGGAGTTACCTGGGCTCTTGCGGGGAATGAACACGCGGAAACAAAAATAGACGCTAACACCGGGGAATTATTCATCCACAGCGCGGAAACCGCAGCGTCCCTAAGCGTTACGGCGGCTTCCGTGGTTGATACCACCGTATCCGGCAGCGTTACGGTTACGGTAACGGGAAAAACGCCCCTGGCCGCCGTATCCAAACCTGGTTTAAGCGGAGGCATCGCGAGCTGGAGCGGTATATCTGATGAAACCCATGTACTCGCGTACACGGTACAATTATACAAGGACGGATCATCGGCAGGGGCCGCGGGGACAATCGCCAAGGGACAAACGTATTCCCATGATTTCCGCTCCCTTATTATCGGGGCCGGTTCAGGGGACTATACCGTGCGGGTAACCGCCGCCGCCGCCGATCCGGGGGACGGACAATACGCGGATTCCAACCCTTCCGCCGCGTCCGACATCCAAACGGTAATATGGAGCGATATTGCGCAATATACATGGGCAGGCGGCAATTCATATACGTTGACGGAAAACGCGAACCTGGCTTCCGGCGGTTTTGTAATTCCCGCCGGGATGACGCTCATTATTGATTCGTCCAAAAGCTTTACGGCGGGCTCCCTCACGCTGGCCGCCGGTGTATGGAAGGCGAGCGGGGCCGCTGTTACCATTACGCCAAATACGATTACGCTGGGCGATCACAGCTCCCCCGGATTCGGCAATGGCGACGGCGGTCAATCCGCGGTTCTGACCGGCTCCAGCGCCGGGACCAATACTTTTACGGTTTCCGGCGGGGCCATAACGCTGGGGCAAAGCGGAAGCGGCGGTCATTCTCTTACCGTAACGGGGACTTCGGTTTCTTCATTATTAAGCCTTGGGGCGGACGCGCGGATATTTATAAAAGCCGGCGAAGGGCTGATGATACAGTCCGCCACCCTGGTAACCGGGGACTACCTTGATATTGGTCCGGGTGAATGGAAAGCGACCGCGGCAAACGCCCACTTCGCGGCAAACAACATCTCTCTTTACGATGCGCTTGGCGCCAGGCTGGGCAAGGATGACGGAAACGCCGCTACCGTATTGGCCGGACCATTTGAACCAGGTAAAGCGGTCGACGCGACAACCTATACCGCTTCCGGCGCAAAACTTACCCTGGGTCAGAACGGGAATGCCCTTACCATTACCGGGGATTCACCGGCCGCCACATTAAGCGCCGGCGCAACGGCGGGGTTTTGGGTAAAGGCCGGCCTGACGCTCAGCACCGCAATCCTTGACATGAGTACGGACAATGACTGGTGCGGCGCCATCTATCTGGCCGGTACTCCCGGTATTACCCTCGCCAATTCCAACAGCGTACTTTTGTTCAATAACGACGCTGAAGGCGGCGGGACATATCCCCTGGCCTACAACAGTCCCGACATACACGCAAAAATAACGATTGGCTCATCTGTCGTCGTGAAGGCGATATGGAATGACGCCTGGAAAAATGGCGGTCCACACAATGAACGTTTCGCCTCTTTTACCGGGGCTTCAAGCGACAACGCTATTGAGAGAAGCGAAGCCGAAATTATTTGGCTGACGAAACGGCTAAAGTTTAAGGATTAGGCGAATGGACTTGTTCGATAACCCGGCTGCTTATCGAACAAGCCTTATGTCTAAAAAAAGGAGCGGCTTATGGATACTGAAAAAAATTCCCCTCACCCAAAGTACCTGATACCTGCCATACTTCTCGCCCTGGCGGCCGTGTTTCCGGCCTGCGAAATGCCGGGCTCAAAACCGGCGGCATCCTTAAACACCCGGGGCTGGGAAGAAAACGCGGGAACCTGGTATCAGATATTTACCGGTTCCTATTACGACAGCAACGGGGACGGGATCGGCGACTTAAACGGAATCGCCCTGAAACTGGATTATCTCAACGATTCCGGCAGCCTCCGGCACAAACAGGAAATCGATCTTTATGGGGAATGTAACCGCAGCCTCCATGTGGACGGAATTTGGCTTACCCCCATCATGCCCAGTCCCAGTTATCATAAATACGACACCAAAGATTATAAAAACATCGACCCCTCCTTTGGCACGCTCAAAGATTTTCAAAACCTGCTCAAGAAATGCCACGACCACGGAATCAAACTAATCATAGACCTGGTAATGAACCACAGCTCAGAACAACATCCCTGGTTTCAGGAAGCCCTCAAGGAAGTCCGGGCCGGGCGTCCGGGACGTTACGCGTCGTATTACAATTTTTATTACGGCGCCACCCCGCCGGAAACTTACAAATTCAAAACCGCCGAAAGCGGGGGCCTGAGCAGTTATTACAAATTCTGGGGACGGGCCGCCGAAAACGCGTGGTTCGAGGGATCTTTCTGGACCGGTATGCCCGATTTAAACTGGGACAGCAAGGCCCTGCGGAAAGAGTTTGAGGAGGTGGTGGATTTTTGGCTTTCCGCCGGGCTGGACGGGTTCCGCCTGGACGCCACATCCTGGCCCTACAACTACCGGGGTATGGATTTACAAAATGACGGCGTCCACGGGGACAATAAAAACATAGAACTCTGGACATGGTTTAATGATACCTGCAAAAAAATAAACCCCAACGTATATTTAGTAGGCGAATGTTGGGAAGGCAGCGGTACGATTGCCAATTATTACCGGTCGGGGATGAATTTTTTCGCCTTTGATTTTTCCACCCAGAACGGGAAACAGGGAACCATCTATCATGGCGTAACGGGACACGGAAAAACTTTTGCCAGTACCCTGGAATGGTGGGAAAGGACAATAAAACAGCGTAATCCCGGGGCCCTTGCCGCACCCTTTCTTTCCAACCATGATCAAACGCGAAGCTCCATGTTTCTTTTGGATAACGAGCGAAAAATGGCGGCTTCCCTTTTGATATTTTCTCCCGGAACGCCTTTTATTTATTACGGCGAAGAGATTGGCCTTACCAGTCCTGCCTATGAATCGCCGGACGCAAACCGGCGGGGGCCCATGTACTGGTCAAACGCCAACTCCGCCGGCCGGCCCGATCCTCCCCCGGAATGGAACTGGTGGCAGATGGCCCCCGCTGCCGGCGAGGGGGTTGAAGAGCAGCTTCAAAATGAAAATTCCCTGCTGCGGTATTATATCAGGGCCGGAAACCTGAAAAAGAAGTACCCCTGGCTGGCTTACGCTTCTATTGAAAACCTGAACAAAACCGGGGATGAAGCGGTAGCGGCCTACCGGCTGCGGCATGAGGGAAAAAGTATTATTGTTACCCACAATACGGATTACAGTAATCAAAAAGATATAAACCTCCCCAATGCGCGGTATTATGAGGGGTTCTCGGTTCACGGATGGACGGACAAGGGGCCGTTTCCCGGCGGGGTTTTCAGCCTGCCGGCCTATTCCACCGTTGTATTCAGTGAATAGTGAGGCTTTCCCAAAACCCCTTGGTTTTGGGAAAGCTTCTTGAGGAGAATAAGAATATGAATCTGCCGGTTCCGGTGAAAAGAAAATTGTTTCAGGCCGCGCTGGTTTTGATAACGCTGGTTTCTATCTTGCCGGCCTGCACCCAGGCAGCGGGCAATACGGGAAGCCCCGCCCCTTCTTTTCCCTTTGACCCCGATCTTTCGGCCTGGAAAACCGCGTCCTGGTCGCCCTTTACGGTCCGGGATTCCATTACGGGTTTTGCCTACGGTGAAACTCCGGCGGGCGGCATTTTTGTTGCCGTAAGCATTACCGGCCTCATCGCCTATTCTGTTGACGGGGACATTTGGCTCCGGGCGCTCAAGGCCCCCAAGGAAAATCCTGATGACCCCGAAGCCCCCAATCCTTTTAACGCTGAATTTAACGCGGTATGTTACGGCGGCGGCGTTTTTATCGCCGCGGGAAATAACGGAAAAATAGCCCGGTCAACGGACGGCGTATACTGGAAAGCGGGCCCTCCCACAGGGATCAACGGATTCGGCGCTTCCAGTATTAACGGCATAAGCTGCGGGAACGGAATTGTTGTGGCCGTGGGGGATAACGCGAACATCTCATGTTCGGCCGACGGAGGGCTTACCTGGGCCGGGGGATCGGCGCCGGTTTTTGGCGGTAAACGGCTTAACGCGGTAAGCTTTGGCAACGGCGTTTTTTACGCGGCCGGGAATGAAGGCCAGACGGGGTATTCAAACGATCCCGCCGGGGGAAGCTGGAACCACTACCGTTATCCGGCCCGGAACACGGGAACATATCCTGACGAAAAACAAGACCCCGGCTATCCATTCTTCGGCGGCAATATCACCAAACTTGCCTGGGGCAGGTACGGACAGGGAAATGGCATCGCCGCCGTATTTGACGAATGGGGCGGCCGGAGAATAGCTATAGCTACTTCGGACGATTTTCGGGGCTGGGACGCCGATATTGACGCCGGTAATTTCGGCGCCAACCAGATCCGGGGGATCTGTTACGGCGGGGGGTATTTTGTCGCCATGGGGACCAGCGCCATGATCGGCTTCTGGCCCAGCGCCGATCCCTCAAATACAGGAACCCGCTATTGGCGGGCCCATCCCTTTCTTGAATTTAATTACTGGGAAATCACCGCCGCCGCGGCCTGCAAGGACCGGTTTTTTGCCGGCGGCATTGGCGGAAAGATAGGGTACAGCAAATGAAATTCGGATTCCGTAAAACCACGGGGCTTGCCCTTCTGATATGGGCAGGGATTTTTTTGTGGGGCTCCTGTTATCTCCCCAACACCCTGCCCCGGCCTAACCCGGCGGGTTTTCACCGGGCCCTTTCTCCCTTTGAACACCGGTTTGATGAATTCGGAATCGAATATCCGGAAGAACGTATCGCCGGCATGGCCTGGGGAAACGGCGCGCTTGTGGCCGCGGGCGCTTCGGGAACCATAGCGTATTCGTCCGACTATATCAACTGGACCGTCACGGCGGAAAGCCCCTTTGACATCAGCTTTAGTTCCCTCAGTTACGGCGAGGGGTATTTTTTTGCCGGCGGGGACGGCGGCAAGGCGGCCTACTCGGAAGACGGCGTTATCTGGCATACCGGGGTAATCGGCCCCATGAGTCCCAAGGATATTCATTGCGTTGCCGTGGGCAGAATAAAGGGCAGGGTCGTGTTTACCGCCGCGGGGGCCGACGGCAGAATCTGTTATGCTTCGGGAGCCCCCCAGGGGCCCTGGAGCGCGGCGCTCCTGTCTCCCTTTGGAACCATTGACAATTACGGCGAAACAATCCGGGCCCTGGCCTTTGGAACCGTCAACGGCAAGGGAATTTTTGTGGCGGCGGGGGACGACGGAAAAATAGCTTTCGCCGATGATTTAAGCGGCCGCTGGTACGGCGGAAGAACCGGTTCAAGCCGGACCCTGAACAGTGTAAGTTTCGGCAATGATAAATTTATTGCGGTCGGCGATACGGGGATGGTAAAGTTCAGCGCCGATCCCCGGTCTTACAGTTGGACTATGGGGAACGGCGGCCTCTTTGGTATCCGTTCCCTTCGGGGAGCGGCTTTCGATCCCCTGGTTAAACAATTTGTGGCGTTTGGCGAACAATCGGCGGTAGGTTTTTCGGAATTCGGTTCGTCCTGGAACGCCGCCAGTTTTGAAAGCCTTTTCCCCAAGGGGATCAGCGCCCTCACCTGTACCGGTACAAGAATTATTCTGGGCGGTACGGACGGCGTTATCGCGTACTCTAATTAAGGAAATCATTTATGAACACCGGCATCAGAAAAAACAAAAACTCCCGCCTCCCGATTCCGGCTTTGATTCGTTGCGAAGGGTCCATACCCCGGTCCCTTGGGGCGGAACCAAGGGTATGGACCCTGAGTCAAATACCTTATGAAAACAACATACCGCGTGGCTCTGCGCGTGGTATGTTGATTCGTATTGAGGGTTTCATACCCCGCCTGCCCGGAGGTCCGGGCTTTGCCGCGCGGTATCTTCATTTTGGGAAAACTTCATCTCATCTCTATAAATCATGCCAATTTTGTGAATTTTGTGTAAAAATTTGATTAAAAATCATTGACAGTGTTCAATTTTATATATTAACATAAAGTAAATGAACACATTAGGAGGAATCGGATGAAAAAGTTTATCGGTTGTATGATGCTGTTAGGGATTTGCCTGCTCAGCGGCTGTAGCGGGAAGAAAGAACAAGTGGTATTTTATTTATCCTCTGAAGATTTCCGTATCGAGCATTTTCAGAACCGGGTAAATGAACAATTTCCTGATTATCAGATCATTTTTAATTATTTGCCTACCGGCAATTTGGCGGCCAAGTTGGCTGCGGAGGGGGCAAAAACTGAATGTGATATTATCGGCGAACTGGATACCGCGTATCTTGAAGGATTGCTTGATAATCTCGCGGACCTTTCGTCCTATGACGATTCAGTCTTTTTGGATTCCCTGGTTCCCGCCCATCATAAATATTTGCCCATGACAAAAAGCTCCGGCTGTATTTTTTATAGTGAAGAATTCCTGGCGGCCCGGAATTTACCGGTCCCCGCTTCCTACGACGACTTGTTAAAGCCGGAGTACAAGGGGCTTATTTCCATGCCTAACCCGAAATCTTCGAGTACCGGCTTCTTTTTCCTGCGGAATTTGATTAACACCCGGGGAGAGGACGCCGCTTTTGCCTATTTTGATAAACTTTCTGAAAATATTTTGCAGTTTACCTCTTCAGGTTCCGGCCCGGTGAATGCCCTGGTTCAGGGCGAAGCCGGTATCGGGCTTGGTATGACCTTTCAGGTCGTTACCACCATTAATCAAGGAGTTCCGTTGAACATTCTGTTCTTTGAAGAAGGTTCCCCCTATTCGGTGTATGGATTAGCCCTGATAAAAGGCAAGGAAACCCGAAAGGCGGTGCAGGATGTTTTTGAATTTTTCCTGACCAAAGTGGTCTATGAGGATAAGGATCTTTTTATGCCAGAACAGATTTTTAAAGTTCAGCCTAATACCATCCCCAATTACCCCCAAAATGTTCTTGCGGCTGATATGACCGGCATCGAAAATCTGGCGGAAAAACAGCGGGTTTTGGAAAAGTGGAAGTATTAATGGGGAATAAACTTGCGGTAGAAGATCTAACCCATAGTTTCAACCAGCAGGAAATTCTGCATGGCATTAGTTTTACCGTCCAGGATGGGGAATTTCTCTCTATCCTGGGGCCTTCGGGCTGCGGAAAAACCACAATCCTTAGAATCCTGATAGGTCTTCTGGAGCCGGTCTCGGGCCGGGTGATCAAAGACGGAAAAGACATCACCGGGGTTAAGCCCTCTGCCCGGAACATGGGCATTGTTTTTCAGAATTATGCGCTTTTTCAGAACATGACCGTATTGGGTAATGTGGAATATGCCCTGCAATTTAACCCGGAACTTAAACCTCGGGCCCGCTCCATTGCCGAATACGTCATTGAGCAGGTGGGGCTTACCGAACATATAACCAAAAAGCCCCACAAGTTATCCGGAGGCCAGCAGCAGCGGGTTGCCATAGCCCGTACCCTGGCCCTGAAACCGGATATTATCCTGTTCGATGAACCGATGTCCGCTCTGGATGCGGCGACCCGGCTTTTGCTGCGGGATGAAATAAAAAAAATCCAGAAAAAATTTCGATCTACCATAATATACATTACCCACGATCAGGAAGAAGCTTTTGCCATGTCGGATCGCATTATGGTAATGAATCAGGGCGTCATTGAACAGATGGATACCCCGGAAAATATTATCCGGCATCCGGCGAATCAGTATATTATCAATTTTGTAATTAAAAATCTGCAGCTCAAGATCGATTCCCTGACGAAATATATCGGAGCCGGAGGGTGACTTTTCATCGTATCACAGGAATAAAAGTACTTATCATAATCTTTCTACTGATAACGGTCATCTTTCCTCTTGCCGCCATGATGATGCATATAACGAGAACCAATATCGCCGCTATTGTTTCCGGTCCCCAATTCAAGCAGGCCCTGGTGAATTCCATAAGCTCCGCCGGGGCCGGAACGCTGATTTCCATTTTTTTCGGGTACATTTTTGCCTTTTGTGTTACCCGGACCAATATGCGGCGCCAGGAGGTCTTTGCCGTTCTTGCTGCCGTGCCAATGCTCATTCCTTCAATTTCCCACGGCATGGGGCTGGTGATCCTGCTGGGAACCAACGGAATACTGACCCGGTTTTTGGGTCTGCAGAATTCAATATATGGATTTTGGGGCATTGTTCTGGGCTCGGTGTTGTACGCCTTTCCGGTAGCTTTTCTCATGATGGTAGATATCTTCAAGTATGAAGACGGAGCGCCTTATGAGGCCGCGGAAGTGCTGGGGATTCCGCGTAAAAATCAGTTTTTCGCGATTACTTTTCCCTACCTTCGTAAACCAATGATAGGGGTAGTTTTTGCGACTTTTTCCCTGATTTTTACGGACTATGGAGTACCCCTTATGATCGGCGGGCGCTGTTTAACCCTGCCGGTTTTAATGTACCAGGAAGTGATAGGGCTCCTCAATTTCGGGAAAGGCAGTGTCATCGGTGCCATACTTTTGGTTCCGGCCATAATCGCCTTTTTGTTTGATTTCCTTAACAAAGATCAGGGAAATCAAAATTTCCTGGCGCAGGAGATCGTTAAAAAAAAGAACCCGCTCCGCGATACCGCGGCCTTTATCTATTGTACCCTGATTTGTCTGATAATTGCCCTGCCCATTGTGGTTTTTGTGGTCCTTACATTCGTCAAAAAATATCCCCTGGATATGTCGTTCTCCCTGATCAACATAGCCAAAACCATGAACATGGGGGCGGGCCGGTATCTGGCCAATTCCCTGATCATCGCCCTGGGCGTTTCCCTGCTGGGCACGGTTCTGTCGTATGCCATCGCCTATTTTACCGCCCGGACTCCCGGAACATCGTCCAAGGCGCTGCATCTTGTTTCCATCACGTCCCTGGCCATTCCCGGCCTGGTGTTGGGGCTTTCGTATGTGCTTTTTTTCAAGGGCTCCTTCATCTATGGAACCCTGGTGTTGCTCATTCTGGTGAACACGGTCCACTTTATGGCTTCCCCGTACCTGATGGCCTATAACTCCCTGGGGAAACTCAATGAAAACCTGGAGGATGTGGGCCGTACCCTGGGGGTGGGGCGGTTCTATATTGTGAAGGACGTGCTTATCCCCCAGACAAAAATGACCATCCTGGAAATGGCTTCTTATTTTTTTGTGAATTCCATGATGACCATTTCGGCGGTGTCTTTTCTGAATACCATCCGGAACAAGCCGGTTTCCCTCATGATTACCCAATTCGAGAGCCAGCTTTTTCTGGAAGCCGCCGCGTTTGTGTCCCTTCTTATTCTGGGGTGTAATTTTTTTGTAAAATGTCTCGTATATGTAATACGGAAATACGGTACTAAGGAATAGGCATGGACATATCGCGGAGTCAATTTGATGTACTTACCCTTTTGGAGCGGGAACCGGCGGGGCTCCCGTCCCAGCGGGCCATAGCCCGGGAAACGGGATTGTCCCTGGGAACGGTGAACAAGACCCTGATCCAGCTGGGGGAAGCGGGGTGTACCGATCCGGGGGGAATTACGGCCAAGGGCCTGGACGCCCTGGAACCGTACCGGGTAAAGCGGGCGGTGTTTATCGCCGCCGGATTCGGCTCCCGGCTGGTTCCCATTACCTTGAATACCCCCAAGCCGCTGGTACGGGTCAAGGGGGTGCGGATCATAGACACCCTTTTGGACGCGGTAAAAGCCGCGGGCATACCGGATATTATCATCGTCCGGGGCTATTTGGGTGAACAGTTTGATCAGCTTTTGTACAAGTATCCGGGAATCCAGTTCCTTGAGAACCCCGGCTACAATGAGTCAAACAACATCTCTTCCGCCATGTGCGTCCGTTACCAGTTAAAGAACGCCTACGTGCTGGAATCGGACCTCCTGCTCCGCAATCCCCGGCTTATCGCCAAATACCAATACACTTCCAATTATCTGGGGGTTCCCGTGGAAGTAACCGACGACTGGTGTTTTGAGACCCGGAACCGGATCATCACCCGGATCCGGGTGGGAGGCCGGAACTGCTACCACATGTTCGGCGTTTCCTA
>JAISAN010000043.1 GCA_031266635.1 Treponema sp.
TTTTTCTCTTTTTTTGCCCTTGATTAAAGCGCGCCGCGTTTTTGCCCCTATATACATATATGGAACAATTCCTTCCCTGCGTCCGCCGGACAGTCCGTTGGACAACCGGTTGAAAAGACGGGCGGAACCCATAACCGGTGGATTTATTACCCGCCGGACACACATTTTTTCAGGAGGCAATTATGAATAACCTCAACTCCATTTTAATCGAGGGCAACCTGGTTCGGGACCCCCTGTTCCGTTCTACCCCCAAGGGTACGCCGGTCTGTACCTTCTGTCTTGCGTCCAACCGTTTTTTCAAACAGGATTCGGGTCTGGAAAAAGAGGTCAGTTTTTTTGACGTGGAGACCTGGGCCAAACTGGCGGAACATTGTTACAATCTGGGCCATAAGGGACGAGGAGTCCGGGTGGTAGGCCGCCTGAAACAGGAGCGATGGACCGGTTCCGACGGGAAATCCCGGTCGCGGATAACCATTGTGGCCGAGCATGTAGAATTCCGGCCGGAATTCAAAAAGGAACCGGCTGCCGAAAAAACCGAAGACACCACTACCGAAGACATGACTATGGAAACCGCTTTGACCGCGGACGATCCGGTGGAATATTTTTCCGCCGATGATGCAAGCATCGCCAATAGCCCCCTTCCGGTTGAGGAGCCTGAGCCGGTTACCTTTTAGGGAATGGATCGCAAAGGAAGGATGAACAAGGCTCATTGGCCTTCTTGCCGGCTCATCCTTCCGAGCCCTTCGTTCCTCCCTCTTCCAGGTGATAAAACCCGTCCTTCCAGTTAAAACGGCTGACACCGGGCAGGGGGAGGCCTGTCTCCGCGGCATGTATCAGTTCCCGGTATCTGGCTTTTTTCAGGGGCGGGCCCGAAAAGTCCAGGATAAACCGGCCGAACCCCGCTTCCCTGAGAAAGGGAATTTTATCCACAATCGAAAAGGGTTTTTCGGGAAGAACCTGGGAACCGTCAGCCTCGGAAATCAGGGTGAACCGTTCATTCCGGCCGCCGGAAAATTCCCCAAACTGGTACACCGGGCCCAGGTTCGCCCGGATGCGGAACAGGGCGGGCCAGGCAAAAACCGTAACAAAAACCAGGGAACGGCGGGCCGGGCTGATTGTCCGTTCCAGATTCTGCCGGTTGTTTTCCAGGGGCGATACAAAAGCTCCCGCCCCCAGGGAGGAGACAAACTGTTCCGCCCAGCGGTTAAAAATGTAAAGATACGGACCGGCGATAAGGAGGGGTTTTTTCTGTCCCGGGGCCGGGGAGCGAAAAAAAGAACAGTGCCCCGGATTATTGACCATAAACTGATGGTAGCCCTTTTCCAAAAGGAGGGGAATTTCCTCCCCCAGCAGCTTCTCCATCGCCTGGGGGAAAAAGGGTTCCAGCACCAGGATAATCTCCCCCGGCCTAAAGGGCAGCGGGGCCTTCCCTAAAAGGCGGGCGGCGGTCTTCCGGGTATAGGAAAGCATAACCCGGACAGGCCGGGAAGACTGGACAATATACAAATCTTCAGTCCGGGAGACCGCCGCGTAGATTCCCTCGGGGAAGGGGGCGTCCCCCCGGCGGACCGGGGGCAGTTCCAGGGGCGGCGCTTTATCCCTGCCGGGCCGGCGCTTAAAGCTGCCAACATCGCGGGGAATCACCGGGGCATACCGTTTCCCCATTGACCGGGTCTGGATAAGGTAAACCCGGTCGCCGGGTTCAAACCCTTCGGGGATGGAAATCCAGGCGTGGAGAACCCCGGCGCTGGTAAAGTCTTCCACAGAGCTTATCTTGTGGGATTTCCGGTTTGAATCATCGGCCCGGTGGAGCCGCACGGAATCCCCCGGAACGGGCAGATAAAAAGCGGCCGGGCCGGGCCCGGCGGAAATAAGCCCCCGCCGTTCCTCCCCCGCTCCCTTCACCTTGAGCAGGGGCCCCAGGCTGATGCCGGTCCCGCCGTCCTGGGCGGGGTTCAGCCAGCCAATGGGGGCCCCGGAATCCGGCGGTGAGTCCGGCGGAGGAAGCTCCTGCTCTTCCACGGCGGCCTGAGGTTCCGCCTGCCCGTCAGCGCCCCGGGAATCCGCCTTTTGCGGCGAATCAGGATCCTCCGGGGCAAGCGCGAACCGGGATTTCGACAGGCTATGAGCCCCCGCCTTCCAGTCAAAATAAAAAACCGTCTTGGTCCGGGCAAAATCACCGCGAAGTATCTCCAGCCCTTCCCGGATACTTTCCTGTATCCGCGCTTCTTCACCCTGGGCCGCCGCGTCGATTACCCGGCGGTAGGCGGATACCACGGCGCCTACATATTCGGCGCTTTTCATCCGGCCTTCGATCTTGAAAGAGTTCACCCCCGCGGCGGCCAGTTCGGGTACCCGGTCCAGAAGCTGGAGGTCCGCGGGGCTGAAATAATACCCCTCATCATCATCCCGCCGGTACAGGCGGCGGCAGGCCTGGGTACACATCCCCCTGTTGGCGGACTTTCCCCCCAGGTAACTGGAAAAGAGGCAAAGCCCCGAAGCGGAAACGCAGAGGGCGCCGTGGACAAAAACCTCCAGTTCCATATTGGTATTGGCCCGGATTTTCTGAAGTTCCCGGAGGCACAGCTCCCGGGCCATAACCACCCGGGAAATTCCGTATTTGGAAAGGGCATTGGCCCCCCTGGCGGAGGCGATATTCATCTGGGTTGAGGCGTGGATCTTCAACGAGGGAAAATAACCCCGAACCATAGCGGCAACCCCGAAATCCTGAACAATAAGGCCGTCGGGGCCAATACCGGCCAGATATTTGAGCAGCTGGTACATCCGGTCCGCTTCCCGCTGTTCAAAAACCGTATTCACCGTAACATATATTTTTTTACCCATCCGGCGCAGGGTCCGCAGGGCCCCCTCAAATTGGGAATAAGCAAAATTGGCGCTCCGCATCCGGGCGTTAAAATTTTTCAATCCCAGGTACACCGCGTCGGCCCCTTCCCTGACGGCCGCATCCAGCGCTTCGGGAGACCCCGCGGGGGCCAGCAATTCAATAAACATAGAGGTTTATTTTATTGATGATACCGGTCAGGAACAAGACCCTTTCTATTGCCGCAGACCCCCATTTCCCGTTATACTTTGATTCGTGGCGAGGGTTTAATACCGCGCCGGACCGGAGGTCCAAGCTCTGCCGCGCGGTTGTTGATTCAGAGAGACGATTTCAAAATCCGGCAGTATGGCGGAACCAGCAGCAGAAAAAAGGAGTTTACCATGAGCGATGGAATCAACATTTCCAAAGATAATTTTGAGTCCGAAGTAATCCAATCGCCGATTCCGGTCTTGATTGATTTCTGGGCCGTCTGGTGCGGCCCCTGCAAAACCATTGCCCCCTTTATCGATCAACTTGCCGAAGAATACGCCGGACGCATAAAGATCGGCAAGGTGAATGTGGATGACGAAAATGAACTGGCGGAAAAACACAGCATCGTATCCATTCCGACCCTGGTACTTTACAAAAACGGCGTTGTCGCCGGGAAAAAGATCGGCGCCGTTCCAAAACATGACATTGAAGCCCTGTTTAAGGATCTCCTCTAAAACCGCCCCGGCTTGTTCGGCTGCCCCGGACTGGCGCCTCCGGTGGCGGTGATGTACCAATCCGCCGCTCCGTTGGTGTCTTCCGTACTTTCATCCCGGGAGATGCTGCGGGTCATGGCGGTTTTGATATTGTAGGTAATAACCGCCTCCGCAGGGCCGGGAATTTTCCCCTCCGGCGAGGACCACGCGCCCTGCTGATACAAAAAATCAGCCGCCGCCGCCAGGTATTCTTTGTCCCACCAGGGATCAGGATTTTCGCCCAGCATAACCGCGTCGATAACCCGGTCATCCTGATCCAGAAAATAAAGGGCGTCGGTTTTATGCAGGAGCTTTTCCGATCCGGGAATCCAGAAATCCCGGGCCCCCGGCACGGCGTCAACTCCGCCGGAGGCGCTGAGATCGGAACCGGTCTCATCCTTCGCTCCTTCCTCAATGGTCCGCAAATGGATAAGGATATATTCGCCCGCCCCCACTTCCACAGGCGAAAATTCATAGACCAGGGGTTGTTTGTAATTACCCGCGATAAAAAGGCGTAAAGCGCCCAGGTTCCCGGCCTGTCGGGTTTTGAATTCCACAAATTCCGCCTTGGGTTTTGAATATTCGGTCCGCAGCTCAGTAAA
>JAISAN010000046.1 GCA_031266635.1 Treponema sp.
TCTTCCCGCCGGGTAATGATCCGGGAGATTAGTCCGTATTTGGCCGCTTCTTCGGCGCTCATCCAGTAATCCCGGTCGGTGTCCTGTTCAACCTGTTCCAGGGGATTGCCGGTTTCGTCCGCGATAAGCCGGTTGATTTTTTCCCGGAGCTTGTCCAGTTCCCGGGCGTGGATTTCAATATCCGTCGCCACCCCCCGGATACCGGAAAGGGGCTGGTGGATCAGATAATGACTGTTGGGAAGCCCTACCCGCCGTTCCCGGGGGCTGGCAAGCTGGATGATCGCCGCGGCGCTGGCCACCAGGCCCATGCCAATGGTCCAGACCGGGGGCTTTATAAAACGGATCATGTCGAAAATCGCGTAACCCGCGTCGGCGTCTCCGCCGGGGGAGTCAATAAAAATTCTAATGGGATCATCCCCCATATCCTCAAGAAGCAGAAGCTGTCTGATGGTCCGCTCCGCCAGGTCTTTTTTGATTTCCCCGGAAAGCAGGATCGTCCGGGTTTTCAACATTTTCTGGATCAGGGGGTCAGGCCCGGCCTGTTTGGAATCTTCATCCTCGTCTTCATCTTCCTCAAGGGCCCGTATATCTTCAAACAAAACCATTAATAATCCTCCGATTCCATAATAAAGAACCGGAGCCTGAAAAACAACCGCCTAAAAAAGCCCCCGCACATTCCCCTCCGCGTCTATATCCACATCCATAAACGCCGGCCGGGAGGGAAGCCCCGGCATGGTGGAAATATCGCCGCAGAGCGGGTAAATGAACCCCGCCCCGGCGGCGAGCCGCACTTCCCTGACCGGGAGCCGCCAGCCCCTGGGAGCGCCTTTGAGGCGGGGATCATGGGAAAGGGAATATTGGGTTTTTGCCATACAGACCGGCAGTTTTCCGAAGCCCTGATCCTCAAGGCGGCCCAGAGTTTCCCGGACCCCTTCGCCGTAATCCACCCCTTCCGCGCCGTAGACCTCCGACGCAATGGTTTCGATTTTTTCCGCCAGCGGCGCTTCCAGGGGGTAGAGAAACCGGAAACTGTCCCCCGCGGGCCTGGCGTCAATGGCCTTTTCCACCGCCCTGGCCAGGTCCCCGGCGCCGGCGCCCCCTTCGGCCCAGTGGCGGCTTACCGCGGCGTCCGCGGCCCCGGCCTTGACTGCTTCTTCCCGGATAAGGTCCCACTCCGCCTGAGTATCGGCGGGGAAGGCATTGATCGCCACCACGGCGGGGATGCCGAAACGGCGGATGATCCCGATATGGGCCCTGAGGTTGGAGAGCCCCGCCCGCAGAAGCTCCAGATTTTCCGCCCCGTATTCCGGGGGCAGAGCTTTGCCGGGAACCACCGCGGGGCCGCCGCCGTGGGACTTGAGGGCCCGGACTGTGGCAACCAAAACTACCGCGTCGGGCCTGAGCCCTGAAACCCGGCACTTAATGTCGAAAAATTTCTCCATCCCCATATCGGAACCGAATCCGCTTTCGGTTACCACATAATCGGCGCAACGGACCGCCAGCAGATCGGCGATGACCGATGAATTGCCGTGGGCGATATTGGCAAAAGGCCCGGTGTGGACAAAAGCCCCCTGTCCTTCCAGGGTCTGAAGGAGGTTTGGATTAACCGCGTCCCGGAGGAGAACCGTCATGGCCCCGGCCACCCCAAAATCTTCGGCGGTCAGGGGCTTTCCTTTCCGGTCAAAGGCGGCCGTCATGCGGCCAAGCCGTTCCCGGAGATCGGCGAGGTTCCGGGCCAGGGCCAGAATCGCCATCACCTCGCTGGCCACGCTTATATCAAACCGGGACTGCCGGGGGGGACCATCGGCCAGGCCGCCCAGCCCGATAATCACCTGTCTGAGGCAGCGGTCGTTCATATCCACCACCCGGCCGATCTGTACCCCGTAGGGATCAACGTCGAGGCGGCGGAGTCCCAGTTTTTCAAAATAGGCGCCGGACCACCGGGACTCGTGGTAGATTCGCGCGTCCACCGCGGCGGCACAGAGGTTATGGGCCGCGGACACCGCGTGAATATCCCCGGTAAGGTGGAGGTTAAAATCTTCCATCGGTACTACCTGGCTGTACCCGCCCCCGGCGGCTCCCCCTTTGATCCCGAAGGTGGGCCCCATTGAGGGCTGGCGCAGGCAGGCTGCCGCGTTTTTTCCGGTATGCCCCAGGCCCTGAACCAGCCCTACGGTGGTGGTGGTTTTTCCTTCTCCCAGGGGGGTCGGGCTGATGGCGGTAACGTTAATATACCTGGCCCGGGGCCGGGCGGAGTTCTCAAGAAGCCGCCAGAGTATTTTGGCCTTGTACCGGCCGTAATTTTCCACCGCCTCCGGGGGAATCCCCATTCGGGCCGCTATTTCGTTTATGCCGGTTAAAACCGCCCCCTGGGCTATTTCAATGTCTGATTTCATGGCGCCTCCGTCCGCTTGCCAAGTCTCGTACCTTGTAAACACTAATTTGCAGGATAACGCAATGAAGAATTTAACGCAAAGGGCGCAAAGTATAGGCATCGAACCGTAGGTTTGCGCTCTCAAAGATTTTCCCTTAGTTTTCTTTCTTTGCGTTCTCTGCGTAAATCTTGGCGTCCTTTGCGGTTTCTCTTAATCAATGTCGGCGTGTTTACCCCACATACACCCGGGGAACCCGCTTGTTGATGTTACAGGTTATTTCATAGGGGATGGTGTGGAGTCGGGCCGCCATATCCGCCGCGGAGGGGGCGGAACCGCCGAATATCGCAGCTTCCTCCCAGCGGGCAATATCCGTTTCCGGTCCCAGATCGGCCAGGCACTGATCCATGCAGAACCGGCCCACCAGCGGGTACAGCCGGTCCCGGATCAGAACCTGCCAGTTTCCGCTTAAAAGCCGGGAGAGGCCGTCTCCGTAACCTGCCGGCAGGGTGGCGATCCAGGTGTCCCGGGGACTTACCCAGGTTCTGCCATAGGAGAGGCTTTCCCCCTGTCGTACCTTTTTGATAAACGTAAGCCTGGTACGCAGCTCCATTACCGGTTCGGCGGTGAAATCCGTTCCGGTCAGATTATACCCGTAGAGGAGAATCCCCGGCCGGACCATGTCGAACCAGGAATCCTCATGGCGCAAAAAGCCCCCGGAATTGGCGGCGTGGACGATGCCGGGTTCTGTTCCCCCGGCCCGGATCTGTTCCACCGCCTCCCGGAACCGGCTTAGCTGTTCCCCGGTAAAGGCCATATCGCCGGGAAGGCCGGAATCGGCGGCGGCGAGGTGGGTGGCGGTTCCGGCGTATTCCAGGGATTTCAGGGCGGCGATACCGGCGGCAAGGCCGGGGGCCTCATCCGGCAGACAGCCCAGGCGGCCCATACCGGTGTCAATTTTAAGATGAACCGGACAGCGGACCCCTTCGCTAAGGGCGGCCTGGGCCAATACTTCAACAAATTCCCGGTCCGACACCAGGGGCGTAAGCCGGTACTGTAGAATTTCGGGGATTTCCTCCGGCAGGGCCTGGGAAAGGAGAAGGATGGGCGCGTGTATTCCCGCGCCCCGGAGTTCCGCCCCTTCGGAAACCGCGGCTACCGCCAGGTGGGAAGCCCCGGCGGCCAGGGCGGTTCCGGCGATCCGGATTGCCCCGTGACCATAGGCATCGGCCTTAACGGGTACGCAGATCCGGCGGCCGGGGCCTATCCGCTCCCGCACGGCCCGGAGGTTCCGGCAAAACCGATCCAGATGTATCAGTGCCTGGGTAGCTCTCATGGAGACATCATAAACCGGTTGCCCCGGACCGGCTAGGGCGCTTTTGTTTCGCCTTTTTTACGCGGAATATTGCAATTTTTTCAATTTGTGATATAGTTATAATGATTATGTGTTCCCGTAATGGAAAACTGGCGTTATTTATCCTGTTTATTTCCTCTTTTTTTTATACCTGCGGGGAACTGGATACAGTTTTTCCTTCCAATGGAACCTATCAGGTTAATGCCCTGGTTAACGAAACATCCCTGAGCGACTGTTCCCTGATAAGCAGGAATGACCGGATTTACCCCTATTTTGCCAGTTCGGTGATCAGCGATCCGGATGTTACCGGTCTTTTGGTCTTTTTGCAGACCCCCTCGGGATACATTATTAACAAGAAAATCCACTATACCCTGGATACCTTGGATATCCTGGAAACGGTGGAAGAAAACGCGCCTGTCGAAAACAGCGGGGAAGCCATAGATGATACGATCCCCGAGGATGCGCTCATAAAAGTTACCGAAAACATTAATATTATCGAACCGGTAAAAATCGACGAATCCGAAATTCTGATCCCGGTAAACCGGCTGGATAAAGGGCTTCCCTTCTTTTTGCTGCCCGATACCCTAGAAATCGGCCCATATACCATGATTTTTCAGATCCTCGGAAAAAAAGAAGTGCTCTACCGGGAAGAAAAACCGGTGTATTATCTGGATGACGCCGCATTTTCCCTCACCGATATTCAAAAGTACCTTCCCGATGTTTCCGGTGGTTCCCATCTGATTCCTCCGGGAGTCGCCATCATGCTGGAAGCCCAGGTGGTTTCCGATGAACGGCTGGACCCCTATATTGTATGGTATAGCGGGAGAAAGCGCTTAAGCGAGGGACGTATCTCGGAGGGGGCCGGGTTTATACTCTGGAAGGCCCCGGAACAGACGGGGTTCCATACCATACGGGCGGAGGTTTTTCCCCGCCGGTCCAATGGGGATTTCCCCGGAATATCCCGGGAAATTTCCCTGCCCATATCGTCAAAAACGGAAAACGCGGGGTACTTTTCCGGAGAATCGGCAAATATTCTCTATTGGTATCAATTCCAGGGGAACCTCCAGGATTCAAAAAACCCGGTGTCCACCGAAAGGGCGCTGGTCCCCAGGAGTGAAAAAAATTCCCGTTGGATACCGGAGGGCAATATTTACGGCCTGGCGGTTGATTCCCAGTCCGCGTATCTGCTGCCCTCTTTTTCTTTTATGCCCTCCGGGGAGACCCAGGGAGCCGGGCGGTTTATGCTCCGTTTTAAGCCGGTTTCAGAGGGCCTTATCTTTAGTTCCTGTTTTAAGTCCGAATCCGCTCCGGCGGACATGGTATATATGAACCTTTCTTTTGCCGGGGAAACCCTGAATCTGGATATTATCGCCCCGGAAACATCCGCCGCCATAACCTTGAACTATACGGAAGAGGCGGAGCGTTTTGTTACCCTGTTTATTGATTTTGCCATCCATGAAAATTATTTTGACGCCCGGATTAGCCGGGAAAATGACCCGGCCCCCCCGGCGGAACCAAAAAAAATAAGCCTCTTGAATCCCCTGAATGGTGAAGGCAGTTTTCAGTTCGGCGCTTCCCTGAAGAATACGGAAATTAAAGAAGAGCCGGGTGAGCTTGTTCCGGAAGAAGAAAAACAAACATATTTCCCGGTAATCGCCATTTTTGATGAATTTGCCTTTTCCCGGCTGGAAGAATATGCGTTTTCTGAAGAACCGGAGCCGGAAACCGAAGACATCCTGGCAATAACAGAAGAACCGGCGCCCGTCCTTCCGGAAGAAGACCCGCTGTCTTTGCTTCCCGGCGAAAAACCGGAGCCCGGTAATATGGACGCGGAAAAACCCGTGGCTCAGACTCCTGAGGAAAAGCCCGTATCCCCGGTTTCTGAGGAAAAACCCGCGGCTCAGGCTTCTGAGGAAAAACCTGTATCCCCGGTTTCTGATGAAAAGTCCGTATCCCAGGATCCTGAGGAAGAACCTGAGCTTCAAAGTTCCGGGGAAGAGGCGCCGCCGCAGGTTTCCGTGGAAGATCCCTTACCTCAGTCCTCTGAAGAAGAAACGCCGGTTCAGGCCCTTGTGGAAGAACCGGAAGATTTATTATCCCTGCCTCCCGGGGAAGAATCGGATGTGCAGCTTCCCGCTATAGAAGAAACAGTCCCGAAAGATCTTTCTGATGAAATATCTCAGCCGAACCCCCAGGACGCCTCTTAATTCAGCAATATGTTGAGCCGGTCTCAAAACCCGGTTAGTTTTTCAACCGGTTCCCGAAAAAACGGTTCAAGGTCCGTTTTTTTCCATAAACCAGCCGGATCAAAGCCCTTTATGCTAAAATTTTTTCTTGTCGCCCTGGGTGTATTGATTTTTTCCGTCTGTACCGGAGAACCTCCGAAAATTATCTTCCAGCCGGAAAGTTCCGGCTCGCTTCCCGGTTTCCAGCCCTGGAACCGGGGCCGAATACAGGACCACCAGGATGCCGCCCTGGGGCGGATCATACCTGAATGGCTTAGCGGTTTTCTTCTTCAAGGCAGCCGGGGGCTTGAGGAAATGGAAATATACCGGAATTCCTATGTCTTTGTCGGGATAAACCAGGGAACCAACTTTAAGGCCCTGGGGCACTGGGCGGAAGGTTTTACCGCGGCCCAGGATTTTCCCCGGCTTGCGGCGGTCAGGATAGAAGAACGGCTGTTGGGGGCCGCGGCCCTCTACCCGGACGATGAATACGGGGAATTTTTTGAAACCCTGGTAAAAAAGTCCTCCGACGCGGTATATACCGGGGCGGTTAAGGAGGACTCCTTCTGGATTTTGCGGCGCTATGATGAAGATGCCGCTTCGGTGGGAGAACGGTACGAATTTTTTGTGCTGGTTACCATAGCAAAAAGCGAATTTCAGGCCCAGGTTCACGCCATTATGGAGGATATCCATACAAGTGTCCCCCCCACCAGGGATCAGGCCGCCGCGATCAACCGGATTAAAGAGACTTTTTTCGACCTTTTCTGATATACTTTCTCCATAATGGAACCGCTGTTACAGTGGGGCTTGGCCGTTATCAGGACGATACAAACAATCGCCAACCCGCCCCTGACATTTTTTATGAAGGTGATAACCCAGATAGGATCTGTCCCGGCCTATGTGATCCTCCTTTCCCTGATTTTCTGGTGTATTGATGAAAAAAAAAGCGTCCGGCTGGCCATCCTGATCATGATTTCCGGCTGGATCAACTTGGCCCTGAAATTCCTTTTCCTTCAGCCCCGGCCCTTTTGGGAAGGATACGACCCCGGCGTGGGGCTTATTCATGAACGGTTCGGGGGGCTCCCCTCAGGCCATGCCCAGAATTCCCTTACCCTATGGACCCTTATCGCTTCCTGGGGAACCGGCCCCTGGCTGTATGGTTTGGCCGCCGGCATCATCCTTTTGGTGGGCTTTTCCCGGGTCTACCTGGGGGTTCATTTCCCCACCGATGTGTTCGCCGGATGGCTTATCGGGGGCCTTGTCTGTGCGGCCTATTTTTTCCTGACACCCCGGATCGAAAAGGCCCTGGAACGCGGGGGTCTCCGGGCCAGGCTGATTCTTTCCACCGCGGTTTCCTTTATGATGATCCTTTACCGCCCCGCCGATGACCTCTTGATGCCCGGAGCGGCGCTGCTGGGCATAGGGACAGGGTATGCGTTGAATATACATTTTCTTCGTTTCAGGGCGGCCGCTGTTTTTGGACGCCGGGGGGCGGTAAAACTGTGTACCCTGCTGGGCCGTTTCGTCCTGGGGATGGGGGGAGTTGCGCTGATCTTTATCATCTTTGAAAAATTCCTCCCCGGCGGCCATTCGGCGTATGCCCGACTTTTTTTCTTCCTCCGTTACGCCTTGCTGGGGTTCTGGATTTACGCCGGAGCCCCCTGGCTGTTTTTGCGGGCCGGCCTGGCGGAAAGGGAATAAGACACCATGAACAGACCGGTACCGCCTTCCGGCCCGCTGGGGGCCGCGCGCTCCCCGGAAGGCCGCCCATCCTACGGCGGTGATGAGCCCATAGCGGCCTTTGCCACTTCGCCGGGGGAAAGCGCCCTGACATTGATCCGCTGTTCCGGGAAAAACGCGGTGGAACTGGCGGCTTCGGTATTTTCCCGGCCCCAAAAGCTCCGGGAAGCCCCGGCCAATTCCGTCATCCACGGCTGGATTGTAGAAAGCCGGGGGAAAGCCGGTACGGACGGCGGCACTAATGGCGGAGGTGAAAAAATCGATGAGGTTCTGGCCGCGGTATACCGGGGGCCCAAAAGCTACACCGGCGAGGACGGCCTGGATATATCCTGCCACGGGGGCTTCGCCGCGGGGCGGGGGGTACTGCGGGTCCTCCATGCCGCGGGATTCCGGGACGCCCTGCCGGGCGAATTTACCTTCCGGGCCTTTATGAACGGCAAGCTGGATTTGACCCGGGCGGAATCGGTGATGGAACTGGTATCCGCCAAAAGCGACGCGGGCCGCGGCCACGCGGTAAACCGCCTCTCGGGAACGCTGGAGGAGGAGATCCGGAGGGTGAAAAACCTGCTGGTAAGGGTCCTGGCGGGGACAGAGCTTTTTCTGGATTATTCCGAAGACGAATTTGAAACCGGAGGGCCGGAGGCGGCGGGTGAATTACCGGAACGGCGGCTGGCGGAAGAAGCCCTGGACCGGCTGGAAAAACTTGCCGCTTCCTGGGCCATGGAACAGCTCTGCCGGGAGGGAGCCCTGGCGGTTATCGCCGGGCGGCCCAACGCGGGAAAATCCAGCCTCTTTAACCTGCTGCTTAAAGAAGAACGGTCTATCGTAACCGAAATCCCCGGCACCACCAGGGACTGGATCGAAGGCTGGCTGTCTCTGGACGGTTTCCCCCTCCGGCTGATGGATACCGCGGGGCTCCGGGACAGCGGCGGAGGGCCGGGGGCGGACCCGGTGGAACAGATAGGCATGGAACGGAGCCGGGAACTGATAGATAAAGCGGATATAATCCTCTACCTCATCGACGGCGGCAAGGGGCTTACCGGTGAAGACCGGGCTTTTTTCGAAAAATATGGCCCTGCCCCCAGGAATCCGGCGGCTTCCCCCGGCGATGACCGTCCCGGTAAAAAGCCCCGGCTTATCATCCTATGGAACAAGGCCGATATTGTCCCCGCCGTTCCGGTGCCAGGGCTGCCCGGCGGGGATATGCCGGCGGTAAGCGCCAGAACCGGCCAGGGCTTACCGGAACTGATCGCCGCCCTTAAAACGGCCCTGGCCGGGATCGCGGGCCAGGAAACGTCTTCCCCGGAAACGCCGGGAATCGGCACGGTCCGCCAGAAGGATCTTATCGACCGGGCCCGGACCGCGGTTGGGGAGGCATTGGCTCTCTCGGCCCAGGGGGAACCCCTGGATTTGATTGCCCCTGTCCTCCGGGAAGCGGTAAACGCCCTGGGAGAAATCACCGGGGAGGTCTCCACCGCGGAGATTCTGGAAACCATGTTCAGCCGCTTTTGCGTGGGCAAGTAATGGACTACGATTGTATCGTTATAGGCGGGGGCCACGCGGGGATCGAGGCGTCTCTGGCGGCGGCCCGGCTGGGCCTTTCCACCCTCATGATCACCCAGAATCCCGACCGGATCGGAGCCCTCTCCTGCAACCCCGCGGTGGGGGGGCTTTCCAAAGGGAACCTGGTCCGGGAGGTGGACGCCCTGGGGGGAGAGATGGGGAAACTCATCGACAAAACCATGATCCAGTACCGGGTGCTGAACCGTTCCCGGGGTCCCGCGGTACAGGCCCCCCGGGCTCAGGCGGACAAGGCCCGCTATCAGGCCGCGGCCCGCTCCGCGCTGGAGGGCCAGCGGATGCTCGCCGTTATGATGGATACGGCGGTTGATCTCATGATCTCCGGGGATGATGACGGCCGCGCGCCGGGGAGCCGTGCCGGAAGCGGCGGGCCGGTTCCTTCGGTGCGGGGGGTGATCACCCGGCGGGGACACCGGATTTCAGCGCCCATCGTGATCCTGGCGGCCGGAACCTTTATGGAAGGGAAGATTTTTATCGGCGAATATGACGCCCCGGAGGGCCGTTTGGGGGAGGAGGCCGCCCTGGGGCTGGGAAGCAGCCTGCGGCGGCGGGGTTTTCCCCTGGGGCGGCTCAAAACCGGAACTCCCGCCCGGATCGCCGGGGACTCCATTAATTACGGAAAAATGGAACGGCAGGACGGGGAAAGGCCGGAGCCCTTTTCTTTTGATGTGGAACCGGGGCCTTCGGATATGGCCTTTCGGGACGGCCCGGCGCGGATCATGGCTCCCTGCTGGATCACCTGGACCACCCCCCAAACCCACGGGATCATCCGGGCCAACATCCACCGCTCCCCCCTCTACGGCGGAAAGATCACCGGTACGGGCCCCCGGTACTGCCCTTCCATTGAGGACAAGGTGGTCCGCTTCCCTGAACGGGATCATCATCACATCTTTATAGAACCCGAGGGGCTGGAAACGAATGAGATGTACCTGAACGGCGCATCAAGCTCCCTGCCCGAAGACGTGCAG
>JAISAN010000057.1 GCA_031266635.1 Treponema sp.
AGTAGGAAGTCGCCGGGCTTTTTTATTTTATCCGTGGTAGAACTTTTTTTGAGCCCGCGCCGTGTTGACTTATTGGTAGACACGCTGCCGCGTGCCGAATGGGGCGGGGCTTTTTTATTTTATCCGGTGGTAGAACTTTTTTTGAACCCGCGCCCCTTTTCTCTTTTTTGCAGCAATTCAAGGGAGTATCCGGCCGAAAAGAGACCCGAAAATGTATGAGGGGGTGGCGGTGAGAAAAAAGAGGGGAAGGGGCCCCCTTTTTTCCCACTGACAGGACCCCCAGTATATTTATCAAGTCTCTTTTCGGTTCTGGAATAGTTAAATTCGGAATTGCTGGCAATGCGGCCACTTCCCTTTCGCCATCCCTTGGAGTACAGTAAGGTCATGGGTTTTTTTCGGCCCCCAGGGTTTTTGTTGTTTGTTCTACCGGCTCTTTGGGGGACTCCGGTTCTCTGGTCCCAGAGCCCCGCGGGATCGGAACCGGCGGCGGTTTTGAATGTCGAGCCCGCTTCCCTCATCGGCCTGAGTCTGGAAAACCTGCTGTCCCGGTTTGGCGTTCCCCAGGCGGTGTACGCGGTCCGGGGAAATGAGGAATGGCAGGATGATGTGGTTTTTGTGTATGATGCGGGCGATTTTTATGTATATAAGGACCGGGTCTGGCAGATCAAGCTCCGGGCGGCCTATGGAATCAGGCTGGGAGACCCCCGGCCCGCTGTATTTCTGACCCTGGGTGAAGAGGCTCAAGACTTTGAGGATCATATCATTTTTTCCCTGCCCTCCCGGGGCTGGCCCTTAGCCCTCCGGATCAATCTGGATAGCTCCGGGTTTGTCTCTGCCGTGTATGTGTACCGCCCTGATTTTTAGGACCCCGTAAAGAAAGGAGAAGACCTTGCCGAAACTGTGCCTTTGTTTGACAGCCAAAACCCTGGAGCGGGATTTGGAAATTCTTGATAAATACCGGAAGTATGCGGATATTGCCGAACTCCGGGTGGATTGTCTGGAGCCGGATGAGCGTTTTTTGATCCGTCGTTTTCCCGAACAGGCGGGACTTCCGGTAATTTTGACCATACGCCGGGATGTTGACGGTGGTCATTATACCGGAGGAGAGGGCGCCCGAATCAGCCTTCTTTCCAAAGGGCTTGCGTTTGCCAGCGCCGACCAGCGGCGGAATTTCGCGTATGTTGATATTGAAGAGGATATGAATGTCCCCAGCCTGGAAGAGGCGGCCCGTACTTTTGGAACCCGGATCATCCGCTCATACCACAATATCCAGGGAGTAGATACAGACATGGTTTCCCGCCTTCGGGGTTTACAACGGGTAGGGGATGAGCTGGTCAAAGCGGCGGTAACACCCCATTCTACCGAAGATGTGGTCCGGGTGTTTAAAGCGGCGAAAGAAACACAAAATATGGAAAAGATTCTGATCTGTATGGGCAGTTACGGCGCTTTCAGCCGGATTCTGGCGGCAAAAATTGGTTCGTATCTGAGTTATGTCAGCGCCATGCAGGATGCCCCCATCGCCGCCGCGGGCCAGCTGGATGCCAAAGAACTGGCGGAAATTTATCGTTTCCGGAGTATCGGCCCGGAGACAAAGGTGTATGGCGTGGTAGGGTATCCTCTCAAGATGACCGGCAGCCCCCTGTTTTTTAATACCTGTTTTGGCCTGGAAAATATCAACGCCGTGTATGTTCCCTTTCCGGCGGATTCTATTGATTCCTTTATGGCGCTTGCGGAGGAGATTGGTCTCTGCGGTTTTTCCGTAACGGTTCCCTATAAGGAATTGATTCTTCCGTTTTTGGCCCAAAAGTCTGATATAGTCAGCGCTATTGGCGCTTGTAATACGGTGGTCCGTTTTGACGGCGGCTGGCTTGGAACGAATACGGATACTATGGGCTTTTCCGGTTCTTTGCTTGAATTTATCGGAGGAAAAAATCTCCGGGGTAAAAAAGTTACCATCATTGGCGCCGGAGGAGCGGCCAGGGCAGTGGTTTCCGAGGTACACCGTCTGGGCGGAAAAGCCCTGATTTTGAACCGGACGATTCTCCGGGCCCGGAATCTTGCCGCGCCCTATAAATTTTTATGGGGCGGCCTGGACAACCAGGGGGTTGAGATGATGGATAAATATTCGGATATTATCATCCAGACCAGTTCGGCGGGGATGGAGGGGAAAGAGCTTTGTGATCCCCTGGAGAACTATACCTTTTCCGGCCGGGAAGCGGTGATGGACCTGATTTACCAGCCTGAGCTTACTCCCTTTCTCAACCGGGCCGCCGCGGCAGGCTGCCGGGTTCTCAATGGTTTTGATATGCTTATCCGTCAGGCATGGTGTCAGTATACCCAGTTTATGGGGAAGGAATTTCCCGCCCAGCTTATGTCCCGGGTCAAGTTTGGCCAAAGGTAGATGCCATATGGAACAGCAGAAGATGAAAGAGGCCGCCGGTAAAGCGGCGGTAGACGCTCTGGTAAAAAGTGGTATGAAACTGGGGCTCGGCACCGGTTCTACGGCCATCCATGTGATCTACCGGGTGGGGGAATTATTGCGGGAGGGAAAGCTGCAAAATATCCGCGCTTTTCCCACCAGCTTCCAGTCCCAGATTGCCTGTGAAAAATTGGGTATCCCCGCTTTTGCCCTCAACGCCCCGGAGCTGGGGGGAACCCTGGACCTGTGTATCGACGGCGCCGATGAGATAGACCGGGAAAACCGCCTAATCAAGGGCGGCGGCGGCGCCCTCCTTATTGAAAAACTCGCCGCGTATAATTCCGCGGCCTATGCCATTGTGGCGGACGAAACCAAGGCAGTTGAAAATCTGGGGCTTAGTTTCCCCGTTCCCGTTGAAGTTATCCCCGAGGCCCGGATTCCCGCTGTCCTGGCGCTGGAAAAACTCGGCGCCCTGGTACAGCTCCGGGAAGCGGTACGGAAGGCGGGGCCGGTGATCACCGAACATGGGAACCTGCTGCTGGATATCCGCTTTCAGGAACCCGTGAACCCCGGAACCCTGGAAGCCGAACTGAACCGGATTCCCGGCGTAGTGGAGAACGGTTTTTTTACGGAGAACCGCCCGGTGGCGTATATTGCCCGCGGAGACGGAACCGTGGAAGTCAGAGCCTGAGCCCCTGTAATTCCCCGGACAGCGGCGTTTATATAACAGCGTATATAGTACCAAACCCTGCCCGGTTATGCCGGCGGTATGGACCTTGACTTTTCCGCCGGGCACGCTTATTGTGTTTATGACGGAGGAAGTATGAAAAAAACGTTTTTATTTTTTGTGGTGTTTGTCTTTGTTTTATTTTCCTGTGAAGAAGAATTTCAGCCGTTAACAATAATAAACAGTTCAAGTTTTGATATTGAGTTTAATATATCAAGCGGGGGAACTGATCAAGAGACATTTTCTATCCCGCAAAACGAGACTATAACGCTTAATCTTAATGACTATGGCCCTATTGTTGATTCGTCAATTACGCCAAAGACGGTAACTTATTCGGTAGATGGTTTTAATATTACTTTTTCAGATAAAGATTCTATGCTTAAAGAGTCTATGCCTATGGAAATCAAGAACTCCACAGATGAAGATATTTCACTCGTTGAAAAAAAAGGTATTATGTACCCATCGCCTGTTCCCATCGGGAAAGGGGAAACAAATACGGACACAAGAATTTATGGGAAAGATCCGGATTTTCTTGTAAAAGGAAATGAAAATCCGGTACAAAT
>JAISAN010000086.1 GCA_031266635.1 Treponema sp.
TTTACTGTAGGGTTCGCTTTGCGGGGATTTTCCAGACGCTGGTATGACTGATACGAAAGCCCCAGTTTCCGGGCTATATCGGTTTGGCTCTGTTCCCCCCGGAGTTCCCGAAGCCGGAGGGACAGGGCGATATGGGGAGCAACCGTTACCGGATACCCGTCTTTACAAACAGGCGGGGGGATTGCGTTTCCGTGGGAAATATCGGCTTCCAGGCAGCCGTCAAGGGCTTCTTTTGCCATTGCCAGGGCTTCCTCATGGGAAAACCCGCAGGTAACGATATTGGTCATATCGGGGAACTGGGCTATATACTCATCCCCTTCTTTTTCGATGTTACAGTAGTAGGTCATATACCCTCCTATTCAATCCCCGCTTCTTTCAGGATTCTTTTTGCCAAATTGCCTATATCTTTATTCCCATGAAAAGGGACAGAGACAGGGCGGCGGCCGGCTTTGACAAACACATGATGGGAGCCGTTGATCCGATCTAATGCCCAGCCATTTTCTTTTAGTTTGTCTATAATCTGCTTGGCCGTCATGATCATAGTATACAGTATATATATTGTATCGTCAAGACTTCTTGAAGGGTTTTTATCTGGTTCGGGAATTCATGACGGGGCTCTATTTTATTTTTCCGTCTATTATTTTCTTGTATAATATTTCTTCTAAATTTCTTCTTCCATCTATTACTGATATTATATTTATGCTTTGTTCTTCAACCTTATAATATATTATCCAATTATCCTGGACTATTTGCCGGTAATCATGTACCCCAATGTCCTTTAATACCTGTACCTGTTTCCCCATGCCGGGCATATCCTTTAATTTTTTAATTTGTGAATTGATTTTTGCGTAAATCCTTTGGGCGGTATTTTTTCCCGCATTATATTTATACCATGATATTATTTCGATAAATTCGTCCCCGGCGTCTTTTGACCAAATAATTTTATATTTCATTTATTATTCCAATATTTTTTCAATCCTTTTATCCATTTCTTCTTCGGATATTGTTCTTCCGTTTTTTATGTCATTCTCCCCAATGGACAAAATTTTAAGTAAATTTATTGAATCCATAATATTTTGATAATAACGAACATTCATTAATACAGCCCGGGCCTCCCCATTTTGGGTAATAACAACCGGGGTGTTTTTTTCCTCAATTTGCTTTAAAACATCAGCCGTATGGGCCTTTACGTAAGAAACCGGTTTAATATCTTCCGCTAAATTTATCATATTTTACCGCCATGCTTTATATGGTACTATATTTCGATTGTTTAGTCAATATTTTAGACTGAATTTCGTATAAGCCCGGTATCTTCGAGGCGTAATGCCTCATTGAAAAATGAGGCCGAGCGGTTGATTATTTTACGTTTGTGGACATAATTTGCCGTTTGAATTAGATTAATAGTTAGCCAATTTTAAAATCAGTTATGCGAACCTTTGGTTCGATGAAATGATTAGTAATAAATAAAGGAAAAATCATGTTTCATAAGAACACCATAGTCCGGCAGACGGCCTGCCTATCGAACCGGTTCCGTACTATGCGCCGTAGCTTTGCGGTATTTTTTGGGGCCGTATGTGCCGCTTTTTTGGCAATTTCTCCTGTTTTTTCAGCGGAAACTGTGGATTCGCCTTTTGGGGCGGACGCGGCGCCGGATATTTACGCCCCGAATCTCGCGGGTCCCGGCGGTTTTACCACCACCACGGGGGGCGCGCCGGCAAGCGCCATAAATCCCGCCGCCGGGGGGGACGCCCAGCGGATAGTCTTTGACGCGGGTTATTTGGGTATCCCCGGCCTGGGAGCGGAGCAGGGTTTCGGCAGCGCCATAGAACTGGGGGCCCTGTTTCCTACCAAATACGCGGCTTTTGGCGGTTCCCTGCGGCTGCTCCACAGCCCTTTTGCTAATTTTCCCATAAAAACCACCTTTGGCGGCAACTTAAACGCCGCCAAGGAACTGTACCCCGGTATCTCCGCCGGGGCGGGCTTCAATTTTGGGGTGGGTGACGGCTGGTCCCTCTCGCTGGACCTGGGGATCCGGCATACTATCGGCAATTTGGGGCCCCTGGAAAACTTTACCTGGGCCGCGGCCCTGCGGGGGCTGGGGAAAAGCTGGGTTCCTTCCTGGCTTACCCCCATCGGCGGGGTTTCGTTTGATGTGATTCATGTCCGGGGAAACGAAGGCAAACCGGACCCCTTTAAGCTTGGTATCGCGGCGGATGTGGGTTTTCCCGCGCTGTTTTATAAGCCCAGCATGACCTTTAAGGCGGGGATCACCATGACCATCGCCGAAGTATTGACTATTTCCAGCTCCTGGCCCGGCGCGTCGGGGATGAACGCCCGGGAACTGGCGGAAGGCGCTTCTTTCCCGGCCATTCCCTCGGTGGGTATTGGTTTTGATTTTGTCCTTCCCTCCGGCGGGGAGCGGATCGCCGGGGGGCGGCTTCCCTCGGACGGGAATTTGGCAATGACCGCCGCCATGAAGCCCCTCTACGGGGATATTTACGCTATGGGCGTGGGGGCTGCCTGGACTGTGGGGGTGGTGGATAAGACCCCGCCCCTTATTCTGGTTGATTACCCGGAAACGGTTTATTTTTCCCCCAATAACGACGGAAGGGCGGACGCACTGGAATTCCCCATTACCATTACCGACTCCCGGTATATTGACGGCTGGAGCTTTGAGATCCGGGACGCGGAGGGCCTGGTGGTTAGAACGTACCGGAACAAGGAGCGGCGGCCCGAAACCCAGGGGGTCCGGAATTTTATCAGCCGTCTTACGGATGTAAAGTCCGGGGTGGAAGTACCCCCAACACTCCGCTGGGACGGGCGCTTCGATTCGGGGGAAATTGCCCCCGACGGGTTTTATTCTTTTGTTATCAGCGCCTTTGACGATAACCGCAATACCGCCGCCACCCCGGCGTATAACGTGGTGGTGGACAATACCCCGCCGGAACTGAGCCTGGCGGAAATGCCCGAAGCCCAGCGGATATTCTCCCCCGACGGGGACGGCAACCGGGATACCCTTACCATTATCCAGACCGGTTCCGAAGAGGAATTGTGGGAAGGGGAATTTTACAACGCCGCGGGGACCAGGGTGCGGGCTTTTATCACGAAAAACGGAAAACCGGAAGATCTGGTCTGGGATGGTATGGATGACGCGGGGCAGATCGTTCCCGACGGGATTTACAGCTACCGGATTTCCGCTACCGACCGGGCCCAAAACAGTACCGGCGCCAGTATGGGCAATATTATCGTCAGTACGATTCAGCCCCAGGTGGGGGTAACAATTTCCGACGCCTATTTCAGCCCCAACGGAGACGGGATCAAGGATACGGTAATCTACAGCCTGTCGGTTCCGGTAAAGGAAGGAATTACGGGCTGGGCGCTGACATTCCGGGACAGCCAGGGAACGGCCCGGCGGACTATTCCGTCCAACAGCCCCCGGGTGCCGGAGCGGCAGGAATTTACCGGCCGGGACGACCGGGGCGCTGTTTTGAGCGAGGGGGCGTATCAGGCGGAATTTACGGTAACGTACCGGAACGGTTATGTGTCCAGGGCTCTGGCGCCGCCGGTTATCCTTGACATTACCCCGCCCCGGGCCTCGGTGCGGAATGAGTATCCCGCGTTTTCGCCGAATAACGACGGAATCCAGGATGAGATGTTTATTACCCAGGAAGGCAGCAACGAGTTGATCTGGATTGGGGATATTCGCCGGGCCAATGGTTCTCCGGGGGAACGGCCGGTCCGCAGTTTCCGCTTCTCCGGCGCGCCTCCGGCCCGGATTGCCTGGGACGGCCACGGAGACGCGGGGACTTTCGCGGCGGACGGGGAATACACGTATGAATTGTACTCCACCGACGCGGCGGGCAATACGGGCCGCTCAAATCTGATCCGTTTCGCCCTTAGTACCGCCGATACCCCGGTGATGATTGGTACGGATACCCGCGCCTTCTCCCCCAATGGGGACGGGGTCCGGGATACGGTGAATATTGTTCCCCAAATCCAGGTACGGGAGGGGATTACCTCATACCGTGTCGATATTCTGAACGAAGCGGCCAGGGCGGTACGGAGTTTTGAGGGTTCAAGCGCCCCGCCGGCCTCAATTACCTGGAACGGCAGAACCACCGAAGGGACGGCGGCCCCGGACGGGAATTATACCGCGAAAATAGAACTCCGGTACGTGCAGGGGAATCAGCCCAGCGCCGTTTCCCTTCCCTTTGCCCTGGATACCCAGGCCCCGCAGGCGGAACTTTCCGCCCCCTATACGATTTTCTCCCCCAACGGGGACGGGAAACGGGACAATGTTCCCTTTGCCGTAAGTACCGCCGGTAATGACAGCTGGGAAGCGCTTATCAGCAACGCCAGGGGCCAAACCATCCGCTCCTGGGACTGGATGGGCCGGGCCCCCGCCCTAATTTGGGACGGGACGGATCAGGCGGGCAACATTGTCCCCGACGGAACGTATCAGTTAAGCCTCAGCGCCACCGACGCGGCGGGGAACAGTACCCGCCGGAATATTCCCAATATCGTCCTCGACGCCCGGGTTCCCCGGGCCTTCCTGACCGCATCGGCCTCGGGGATCGCGCCCAAACCGGATCAGAAAACCGATTTGGTCCGGTTCAGCATCATGCTTTCTCCCCAGGACGGGATAGAAAGCTGGACCCTGGAACTGCGGGATGAAGGCGGAAGCCCGCTGCGGGTTTATACCGGCCAGCCCGCCGGAACCCGGGCCAGCCCGCCGCCCGCCGCTATCGGCTGGAACGGGCTTACCGAAAACGGGGCCCTTAAAGAGGGGCGCTTTACGCCCACGCTTACGGTCAATTACCTCAAGGGAGACGTGGTAAGCGTTCAGGCGCCGCCCATTACCGTGGACGTAAGCGGGCCGGTTCTTTCCTTTGTGTATGAGCCTGAATATTTCAGTCCCGATAACGACGGGGTGGATGATGAACTTGTTATGTTCATGGGCGCCCGGGACGCTTCTCCCATCGCCTCCTGGAGCCTGGAAATCCGGGAACCCCAGCCGCCGTATCTCCTGTTTTACCGGCTGGAAGGCCGGGGCAGCCCCGCGGAACGGACCGTGTGGGACGGCCGGAGCAACGGCGCCAGAGGTTCGGGCGGGGAACTGGTCCAGGCGGCCACGGATTACCTGGTAAGCTTTAAAGCCGCCGACACTCTGGGGAACGCCAGTTCCCTGGACGCGGTGATCAAGGTTGATGTGCTGGTGATCCGGGACGGCGACCGTCTGCGGATTCAGGTGCCGTCGATCATATTCCGGGAAAACGCCGCGGACTTTAACTCCCTGGCCGGCGCCACGGTAGACAACAACATGCGGGTCCTCCAGCGTATCGCCCAGATTCTCAACAAGTTCCGGGACTACAAGGTACAGGTTGAAGGCCACGCCAACCCGGTGCTGAGGACCCAGGAGGAGGAAAGTTCTGAACTCCAGCCTTTAAGCGAGTCCCGGGCCCGGGCGGTGGTGAATATGCTCGTGGAATTCGGGGTGGCCCGCGGCCGTCTTTCGGCAATCGGCATGGGCGGGTCCCGGCCGGTGGTACGCTATGAAGACCGGGACAACTGGTGGAAAAACCGGCGGGTGGAATTTATTCTGATTAAATAGGAGGTAAAAAAAGCCGTCCGGAAGGGGATTACCCTTTCCGGACGGCGCCTCCTTATTCCGGCATCTTCGCCTGCCGGCGCGGCTATTCGTCTTCTTCTTTTATCTTGAACGCCTGCGCGGTCTTTATTACATCATCGGCAATTTTACCCGAAATAGGAGCGTAGTGATCAAACTCCACGCTGAACGACCCGGTGCCGCTCGTAATGGAACGGAGGTCTATGGAGTAACGGAGCAGTTCCGCCTGGGGAACCTGGGCCCGGATTTCCCCGATGCCGCCCACCGCGTCCTGTCCCAGAATTTTGCCCCGCTTGCCTGAAAGGTCCGACATAACATCCCCCAGGTACTTTTCCTCCACAAAAACCGTCAGGTTCATGATCGGTTCCAGCAGCGTGGGGTTGGCCTGTTTCATCGCTTCCCGGAAGGCGTTGCGGGAGGCCAGCTTAAAGGAAAGTTCCGAAGAATCCACCGGGTGGTACTTGCCGTCCACGATGCTTACTTCCACATCCACCACCTGGTAGCCCGCCATAGTGCCCCGGGCCATGCCTTCGGCAACGCCCTTTTCAACGCCGGGGATATAGTTTTTCGGCACCGCCCCGCCGAATATGGCGTTGGTAAACTTGTAGCCCTCGCCCCGGCCCAGGGGCCCAATGTCCAGCACCACCTTGCCGTACTGGCCGTGGCCGCCGGTCTGCTTCTTGTGGGTGTATTCGGCGGACGCCTTTTTGGTAATCGTTTCCCGGTAGGCCACCCGGGGAATGTGGGTTTCCACCTCGATTTTCTGGTTCTGTTTAATCTTGTCCAGAATAATGCTTACCTGGAGTTCCCCCATGCCGGAGATCACCGTTTCCTTGGTTTCCGCGTTAAAATGGTAGCGGAAGGTTTTATCTTCATCGGCGGCCCGGATGAGGAATTCACCGAGTTTGTCATCGTCCTTTTTTTGTACCGCGTTCACCGCCACCGAATGAACCGGCTCGGGCAGGCGGAGGTGTACAAAATTAATGTTCCCGTCCCCGGCGCTGACGGTGTCGTTGGTTTTCATGGACGCCGATTTGGCGGCGATCCCCACATCCCCGGCATACAGTTCCCGGACCTCCTCAAGCTTTTTGCCCTGGCAAATGTAGAGCTTGCCGATCCGTTCTTTTTTGTTTTCCGAAACATTAAAAGCTTCGGAGTCGGCGGCCAGTTTCCCGCTGATTATCTTGATCCAGGAGAGCTTGCCGGAAAATTGATCGTAGGTTGTTTTGATCACCAGGGCGGCCAGGGGTTTATCGGGATCTATGGGGATTTCCTGTTCCGTACCGTCCGCGCCAATCCCCTGGTCCTTCGCGGTCCGGGGATTCGGGCCGGCGCTGGCAATAAAATCCATAAAAGGGATAAGGCCGGAATTTTTCAGCGCCACCCCGGTAAAGGCGGGGACAAATTTATGATCCGCCAGGGCTTCAATCAGGCCGGTATGCATCTCCTCCGCGTCCAGGGAACCCTTGTCGATATAATGTTCCATCAGGGTGTCGTCCCCGTCCGCAGCGGCTTCAATAAGCCGTTCCCGGGCCGCGGCCGCGGCGTCCCGGTACTCATCGGGAATGGGCCCCTCCTTTTCAAGGGAAGCTTCGTCCTGAACAAAATAGGCTTTTTCGTTCAGCACATCGATAACTCCCTTAAAACCGGCGCCTGCCCCCATAGGGATAGTTATCGAAACCGGATCTATCTTGAATTTTTCCTTGATGTCCGCCAGGGCTTTGTCAAAATCCGCCCGCTCATCATCCATCCTGGTGATAAAAATACCCCGGGGTTTCCGGCGGCCCTCCAGATTTCGCCACAGTTTGACGGTCTCGATCTGTACCCCCGCCCGGCTGTCCACCGTAAGGAGGGCGAATTCCGAGGCCCGGAAACTGAGGATCACGTCTCCGGTAAAATCCGATGATCCGGGGGTATCGAAAAAATTGATCTTTTTTCCCCCCCGCTCGACATGACCCAGCGCGGTGTGAATGGAAATTTTCCGCTCAATTTCCTCCGGGGTCGAATCCCCGGTGGTTTTTCCCGATTCCACGGTTTCCGCTCTGGGGATAACCCCACCCGCAAAAAGCAGATGCTCAAAAAGGGTGGTTTTGCCAGTCCCGCCATGACCGGCAATGGAAACATTTTTGATAAGATCCGTTGTATAACTCATAGGGGCCTCCTGTTGCTTTGCGTAATATAGCTTATATTGGTACGGTATGAGCGGATTGTCAAGAAAAATGTCTTTCGCCTATAGTAAAAAGTATGGATTATAGGAAAAAAAGTATCGCCGATCTGGAAAACAGCAAACAGACGGCCCTTGGTTCCCTGAATTTGATTATGGAAGATTTAGGGGCCCGGCTGCTGAAACGGGCCGGAGAGGCCGGTTTTTCCTCTGAAGCTGTACCGGTATACAAGCGCTTACAGCAGGAGGCGGCCGATTCGGCAGGTCTGATTGAAGGCATAGAGGAAGATTCCCTCCGGCTTCAGGCCCTGGACGAGGATATTGAGCAGAAAAAACAGGAACAGGCCGCCCGGCTTGAGAATTTATCCGGTTTATACCGCAGTCTGGGGGAGCAGGGGCTGGAGGAGCCTCAATACGGGGATATGGCCGTCTTTTACCGGCAGCGGGCGGATATTCTTATCCCCCGGACGGAAGCCCTGGCAGCCCGGCTTGTGAAACTGGAAGCACGGGAGGGGGCCAATGTATTTACCTGGTTCGGGAAAAGCGTCCAGGCTATGGCGGTCCGTTCCCTTCTGGCAAAAAGCCAAAAAGATTTAGACCGGCTCCACGAGGAGGCGGGGGAGCAGTTTTCCCGCTCCGGTGAACAGGCGCTTCCCCCTCCGGCGGGAAAAACCGGCCTCCTGGAGGACATCGAAAATCTCAAAGGCCTGTCCCGGGATTCCGCCGAAGAGCTGGCGGCGCTCCGGGAAGAGCGGCGGAAAACCGGTCTTTTTTTTAACGCCAAAGGCGGACCGGTTGTGCGTATTCAGGGGCTGGAAAAACAGATTGCCCGGATCAAGCAGGAATTAAAAAATCTGTACCTGCAGTTTGGCGAAGAAGCCGCAAAGGCGGGAAACAAAAAAAGATTCGCGCCCCTGCTGAACGAAGATGATAAACAAACGCTGGAGAAAATCGCGCTGCTCCGAAAAACGCTGAAGGAATATGACCGGGAGATTGAAAAAAACGAAGCCTCCCTGGCGATGGATGAGGAAAAAAAGAAAATCGAAAAACTGGAACAGGCCATACGGGAACAGCGGGACCGGATTGCCGCGGCCGAAAAAATCATCGCCAAATATACCCAAAAACACGAAGCCTCCCGAACCCGCATTGAGGAATTATCCGGGATATTGGCGGGGGCGGGGAAATAAGAAGCCGGGGGGGCGGAACATCTTGCACAGGAACACGCAGGGAGGATTTAATTTTACATGAACAAAACAAGCGTTTTATTGAACATGACGGCTCTGGCGGTATTCCTGGCAGAATGCTCCACCAAACCATCCGGGAAACCGGAAACGCCGCCGCCTAATGTGGGGCCTGTTCTTGAAGAGCAGTTATCCACAGCGGAACTGTCGCGGCTTTTCAGCGGCCTTACGCCGGGAACTTCCCTAAAAAACTATACCGGCCATAATCCGCTTATGACCCATGATTTTGGAGCGGACCCCTGGGCGATGGTATACAATGACCGGGTATACCTGTACCTTACGGGCGACAGATTGCAGTATCGTGACGGCACGCTGATGGCGGAAACCTACGGCCTGATACGGCATCTCCGCGTGTTCTCGTCGGCGGATTTGGTGAACTGGACCGATCACGGGGATATAAAAATCGGCGGGGAGGACGGGCTTGCGCCCTGGGCAAACAACGGAAACGGCAACGCCTGGGCGCCTGCGGCGGCGTACAAAATAATCGACGGCAGCGCAAAATTTTTCCTGTACTGGGCGGACAGCAGCCGGGGTATCGGCGTGCTAACGGCAAACAGCCCCACCGGCCCCTGGACCGATCCGTTGAAGGGGTATCTTATCAGCCGTGATACCCCCACCTGCTCAGAGGCGGAAGTGGTGTGGCTTTTTGATCCCGCCGTACTGGTAGATGACAACGGAGACGCGTATCTGTATTTTGGCGGCGGAACCGACGGTAAACCTGCCGCCGATCCGGGGACGGGGCGGGTGGTTAAGCTGGGCAGTAACATGATAAGCCTTGCGGAAGACCCGGTGCCATTAACAATACCCTATCTGTTTGAGGATTCGGGGATCAACAAAATAGGCGATACCTATTATTACTCCTATTGCACCAACTGGGGCACCGGCGGAAACAATTTGGGTATAAGCGCTTCCCAGATTGCCTACATGACCAGTACAAACCCCAAAGGCCCTTTTAGCTTCCGGTCTAAAATCCTCGACGCTCCGAGATCCATGTTCAGTGGGACATACGGTGAAAACAACCACCACAGCATGTTTGAGTTTAAGGGCAGCTGGTACATGGCCTATCATACCGAGACGTTGGAAAAACTGATGAAAGAGGCTGGTGAAATGCCCGCCCAATTGCCCCATCCGACAACAGGCGCGCTCCAGGCGGATTCGCGTTACCGCAACCCGCACATTGACGCGGTTACCATAAACCCCGACGGCTCCATAGCGCAGATCAACGGTACAATGACCGGTGTTGCCCAGGTTGGCCATTTAGACCCCTACCGGGCCACCGAAGCGTCAACCATCGGCATAATGGCCGGAATCAACGTAAAAGAAGACACGGCGGCGAAATCGAAGACGACGGTTACGGAGATTAATTCCGGGGACTGGATTGCCCTGTACGGCGTTGATTTTGGCAGCGCCGGGGCGAAGAAGTTTTTCTGCCGCGTAAAAGCGCCACAGACCGGTTTGGGCGCGATACAACTCAGGCTGGATTCTGTGGATGGACCAGCCGCCGCTTATGCTTCCATTAAACTCGCGGAGGGGGAAACCGGCGGGGCCTATTCCGAACTGACCGTAGATCTGCCGCGGCCGCTTACCGGCGTTCACGATCTGATTTTTGTGTTCTACGGCGAAGGCTGGGAATTTGACATGTGGAAATTCCTTCAATGAAAATGTTATATTACCCTGGAGGTCATAATGACGAAGAAAATGTTATACAAGTTGAGCACGGTTCTGGCATGCCTTGGTTTGGTCATGTTGTCGTATGCCGCTTGTGAAACGGCCCCCGGTTCCAGCGAAACAGCTAAAACTCCGGTCCCGCCTGAAACGCCGTCCGGGCCGGATGAGAATTTTCATATTTACCTTTGTTTTGGGCAGTCCAACATGGAAGGCTACAACGGCGCGTATGTAAAGGGTGAAGACGGCAATCCAATTCAGGAACAGGACCGGGGGCCTGTGGACAGCCGTTTCAGGCTTTTGGCCGCCGTTGATATGCCCGAATTCGGGCGGGAAAAAGGGCGATGGTACCGGGCTAATCCTCCCCTTTGCCGGGGCAATTCGGGCCTCTGCCCGGCGGATTATTTTGGACGGACTATGGTGGAGAATCTTCCCACGGATATAAAAGTGGGGATTATCAATGTTTCCGTGGCGGGCGGTAAAATTGAGGCCTTTGATCCGGTTAATTGCGGGTCATATATAGCAGGTACGGAGAGTTGGCTCAAAGAAATAGCCGCCATATATGGCAACAATCCGTACAACTATCTGGTAGAACTGGCAAAAATCGCCCAGGAAGACGGCGTAATCAAGGGCATACTGTTACATCAGGGCGAATCAAACAGTGGAGATTCATCATGGCCCCAGAAAGTAAAGGGCGTTTATGATAATCTCGTACGGGATTTGGACCTGGATGAATCCACCCCCCTATTGGCCGGTCAGTTGGTAAACGGGGGCACCACGGGTATGAATGGGACTATCCTGAGTTTACCGCAGACGATCCCCAACGCCCGTGTCATTCGCGCGGATGGTCTGGGAAAACAGGTCGATAATCTGCATTTTAACCCGGAAGGGTACCGGGAGCTGGGAAGGCGATACGCTGAAGAGATGCTTTCCCTTCTCGGGTATCCGCTTTCAGAATAAGCCGTAACGCGGGAAGCAAGCGGCGTTGCCCTGGGGGTACTTCCCTCTTTCCGCCGCGGAATAGTATACTAGCGGTATGGCAGTAAAGCTTGAAAAGAAGCGGGCCGCTCCGGCGAAAGCTTCCCCGGCGGGGCGGAAGGCCGCCCCGGAGCGGGCTTCGGCGGGAGGCCGGGCGGCCAAAACAGCGGCCAAGCCCGCGGGGAAAAAGACTTCCCGGGGGCTTGCGGCAAAGGCGGCCGTGAAGACGGGAAACGCCCCCGGAACCGGCGCGGCAGGGGTTTACGACGAATCAAAAATCAAGACCCTCTCATCCCTGGAACATATCCGGCTGCGGACCGGTATGTATATTGGCCGGCTGGGAGACGGGACTAACCCGGACGACGGAATTTACGTCCTCCTTAAAGAAGTAATCGACAACGGCATCGACGAATTTATCATGGGGAACGGCAAGCTCATCGAGGTGGTGGTGAAAAACGGAACCGCGAAGGTCCGGGATTTTGGCCGGGGCATTCCTCTGGGCAAACTGGTGGAGTGCGTATCGGTGATCAACACCGGGGCCAAATACAACGACGACGTGTTTCAGTTTTCCGTGGGCCTTAACGGGGTAGGTACCAAGGCGGTGAACGCCCTGTCCTCCCATTTCCGGGTGGTGGCGATTCGCGGCGGGGAATTTGCCGAAGCGGTTTTTGAGCGGGGCGGGCTCAAGAGCGAGCGGAAGGGCCGGCTGAAAGACAAGCAGAAGGACGGCACCTATGTGGAGTTTACCCCGGACGCGGAAATTTTCGGCGACTACGAATTCAACCTGGAATTTATCGAAAAACGGATACAGAACTACACCTACCTCAACACCGGGCTCACCTTTGCCTTTAACGGCAAACAGTACCTCTCCAAACGGGGGCTCTACGATCTCCTCACCGAGGAAACCGGAGACGAGGCCCTGTACCCTATGGGTTATTACAAGGGGGAACATTCAAACCAGGGTTCAATCGAATTCGCCTTTACCCATACCAATAACTATGGGGAGGAATATTTTTCTTTTGTGAACGGCCAGTTCACCTCCGACGGCGGTACTCATCTTTCCGCTTTTAAGGAAGGGTTTCTCAAGGGCATACAGGCGTATTTCAAAAAAGATTTTCGCAGCGAAGACATCCGGGAAGGGACCATTGCCGCCGTGGCGGTGAAGCTTAAAAACCCGGTCTTTGAAAGCCAGACAAAAAACAAGCTGGGGAACTCCGATATCCGGGCCTGGGTGGTTCAGGAAGTCAGGAACGCCACCGAAGACTGGCTCCACAAAAACCAGGAGGCGGGGAAAAAGCTGGAACAGAAAATCCTGGCCAACGAAAGCCTGCGGACTGAACTGAACGAAGTAAAAAAAGAAGCCCGGGAAGCGGCGAAAAAAATCACCCTTAAAATTCCCAAACTCAAGGACTGCAAGTACCACCTGGAGGACGGGACGGAAGGGGAATTTTCCACGATCTTTATTACCGAAGGGGATTCCGCCGCGGGCTCTATGGTTTCAAGCCGGGACGTAATGACCCAGGCGATTTTTTCCCTCCGGGGCAAGATCGAAAACGTGTACGCCAAAAAACGGGCGGCCATTTATAAAAACGAGGAACTCTACAATATGATGATGGCCCTGGGGATCGAAAACGATATTGCCGGTCTCCGTTACGCCCGGATCGTGATCGCCACAGACGCGGACTTTGACGGCTTCCACATCAGAAACCTGCTCCTCACGTTTTTTCTCTCTTACTTTGAGGAGTTGATAACCGGCGGCCGGGTCTTTATTCTGGAGACTCCCCTCTTCCGGGTGCGGACCAAAAAGGAAACCCAGTACTGTTACAACGAGCGGGAGCGGGACGAAGCGGTGGGCCGGCTGGGAAGCCAGAGCGAGGTAACCCGCTTCAAGGGCCTGGGGGAAATCAGTCCCAAAGAATTCGGCCAGTTCATCAGTGAGGACATGCGGCTGGTGCCCGTATCGGTCAGCACGCTCAAGGCGGTTCCCCAGGTGCTCACCTTCTACATGGGCAAAAATACCCCGGAACGCCGGGAGTACATTATGAAAAATCTGATCGATGACGCGGGATGAGCAGGGGATGAACAATTTTGGAATTGACGCAATATTAAAATATTTTTAGCGAAACGCTAACGCAGATTCGGTATACATTCCCCGATGGTAATTTTATCAGAAGGGAGGCCTGAATGAAAATCGCCTATTTTACCGATACCTTTACGCCGGAAGTGAACGGGGTTACAAATACCCTGTCCAAACTGCAAACATGGCTGGACAGCAAGGATGTCCAGTACGCCTTTTTCGCGCCGGATTATGCCGGCGGGACCGGCCGGGGGAAGGCCGTACCGGGGGACCTGGTTTTTCAAAACAAATCCGCCCGCCGGGTTCACCGCTTCAGGGGCATTAAAACACCCCTTTCCCCGGAGAGCTGTCTGGCTTTTCCCCGGAACCGGAAGATTTTTGATCTCTGCGATGACTTCAGGCCCGACCTGGTGCATGTGGTTACCGAACTGGGGATAGGGTACAAGGGCCTGAAGTACGCCCGTTCCCGGCGTCTGCCTTTGGTGATGAGTTATCACACCGACTATTGCAAATACCTGCGGTTTTTTCATCTTGATTTTTTAAGGCCCCTGGCGGAAAAGTATCTGTCCTGGTTTTACCGTTCCGCCCACAAGATTCTGGCCCCCTCGCGGCATACCCTGGAACAGCTTTTTCATAAACAATACCAAAACCTGGGGCTCTGGTCCCGGGGCATAGACTCGGGAAATTTCAACCCCCGGTTCAGAAGCGGGAAATGGCGGCAGCGGCTTGGGATCGGGAATAAATTTGTTTTTCTGTATGTGGGCCGCCTGTCCCCAGAAAAAGGGCTGGATATGCTGATCCACGCCATCGGCGAAATTGAAAGCCGCTTCCCCGGAAAAGCGGCTTTTGTGTTTACCGGCGGCGGCCCCTGCGCGGAGATCATCAGGGAGAAGAATTTTTCCTCTGTGATTCTTACGGGATTCAAGACGGGCCGTGAACTGTCGGAAATCTACGCCTCCTGTGATTGTTTTGCCTTTCCTTCGGGGACCGAAACTTTCGGCAACGCGCCCCTGGAAGCTATGGCCAGCGGGCTGCCGGTGGCGGCCGTGGCGTCGGGGGGCGTGACGGAATTTCTTTTTCACGGGGAGAACGCCCTGCTCTGCGGCGAGGGAGACCGGAAGGGGTTCACGGAAAATTTAATCACCCTTATGAACGACAAGGCGCGCTGCCGCGCCCTGGCGGAAAAGGGGCGGAAGCTGGCCGGGGAACGGGCCTGGGATCTTGTTTTTGATGATCTCCTTGGGGTCTATGGCGCGCTTATACAAAACGGCGGCAGCGCTTTGGGCGGCTTTCGTGACGCTTCGTAATCCGGCGCATGCGGCTGTGGATGCCGCTGCTTCCACGGTATCAGAGGGGAACCGGCTTCTCCGAATAGAGGCCGTGGAAGTCGCTGCCCCTGGTGAGAAAAAGGCCGTGGCGCGCCGCCTGTTCCCGGACAATACGCCGCCGCTGGGGGGTCTGGGTGGGGTGCCAACACTCAATGCCGCTTAAACCCCATTCAACCAGGCGGGGGAGAAGGCCCAGGGAATCGTATTGAAAGGGGTGGGCCAGAACCGCTTCTCCACCGCAGTGTACGATGAGCCGGACCGCCTCCTCCGCGGGCATATAGCGGCTTTTCACCACCGCAAGCCCGCCGGGGCCAAAGAGCCGCTTGTACAGGGGGCCGTAGATTGCGGCGGTGTAGCCCCGGTCCGCCAGGGCGTGCATGATGTGCTGGCGGTAGGGGACGCCGCCTTTGCCGGTATACGCGGCAAGCGTTTCCTCATCGACAGGATAACCCGCGGCCCGGATGAGGGACAGGGCTTCCAGGTTTGCCCGGCGGCGGTCTTCAAGGTACGGGCGGCAGGCGTTTTCCACCGCCGCCCGATCCTGTATTCTGTATCCCAGGATATGAACCTTCCGCCCGGTTTCCGGGTCAAAGGCGGAGACCTCAATTCCCGGTACAATTTCAAGGCCCTGCTTTTTTCCTTCTTCAGCGGCTTCCTCCCATCCCGCCAGGGTATCGTGATCGGTGATAGAGAGGGCGGCCAGGCCCAGGACTTTGGCGGTTTTTACAATGCGGGGAACCGGCAGGGAGCCGTCCGACCAGGCGCTGTGGACGTGCAGGTCCGCCTTGCCGGTCAGGTCCCGCAGGCTTCGGGCGTTCCGCGGGCTCATTCGTTTTCCCCCTGTTCCGCGGGATCGGCGTTCACCGGGCAATAAGCGCCCAGGGACAGATCGTAACGGCTGTCCGAAAGGGTCAGCAGGGCGTCCCGGTCGTGGAAAACCCCTATCATGGCGGTTCCCTCTTCTTTGAGGGCCAGGATCATCTCCATAATCCGTTCCTTGTAAGCCCGGTCAAGGGAGGCGGTGGGTTCATCCAGAAGCAGGAGCCGGGGTTTGGCGATAATGGCGTGGAGAATATTGAGCCGCTGTTTTTCCCCGCCGGAAAAAGTGGCGGGGTACATCTCCCAAAGGTTTTTCCCCAGCCCCGCCCGGATGAGCATTTCTTTTGCCCGGACGGAAGCTTCCTCCCGGACGAGCCCCCGGATGATCAGGGGTTCCATAAGGATCTCCAGGGCCGGCGTCCGGGGCATAACATGGAAGAACTGGGACACATAGGCGATCTCGGTACGCCGGAGTTTCAGGATTTCCCCGTCCCCGGCAGCGGCGAGGTCCACCGTGTCCCCCCGGCCGGTGGTGTAGAGAATTTGCCCCGAGCTGGGGAGGTAGCTGCGGTAGATACATTTGAGGAGGGAACTTTTTCCCGCCCCCGAAGGGCCGGTGAGGGCCAGGAGACGCCCGGCGCGGGTTTCAAAGGAGACACGCTCAAAACTTTGAATCACCATGCCGCCGCGGATATGCATGGTAAAATTTTTGCCGAGATTTTTCAGGCGGAGCACGGTTCTTCCTTTTTGGTCATCCGGTAGTTGTACCGGACGGCGCTCCGGCCGTCAATAAAACACTGGTATACCAGGGGACGGCCCTGGAGCTTTCGCACCACCAGGAGGTCCGCCTTTTTCCCCGCCTCCACCGATCCGTAATCGGCGTCTATTCCCATAGCCCTGGCGGGATTGAGGGTCAGCATACGGACCGCCTCCTGCAGGGAGAGGATTCCCTTTTCCTCCAGGGTGAAGGCCGCATGGAGCAGGGACGCGGGATAATAATCGGAACAGAGGATGTGGGCGCAGCCCTCCCGGATCGCCTCCAGGGCGGAGAGGTTCCCCGAGTGGCTGCCGCCGGTCATCACATTGGGCGCTCCCATGACCACCATAAGACCTTCGTCCCTGGCCTTTTTCGCCGCCGCCAGCTCCACGGGAAATTCGGATATGTTTGCCCCGTATTCGTTTTTCATAAAGAGGACTTTTTCGGGACTGTCGTCATCGTGGGAGGCCAAAGGGATGCCCTTTCCCCGGGCCAGCGCGGCCAGCGTTTTAAGCTTCTCCTGGGGGACGGGGGAACGGTTTCGCAGCAGGGCCAGTTTTTCTTCCAGGGGCAGGTCCCCTTCAATATCCCAGCCGGCGGTGGACCGGGCGTAAATTTCAAGGTTCCGGTACTGGCCCTGTCCGGGGCTGTGATCCATAAAGGAAAGCTCGTGGACCTTGCCTTCCTCCAGAAGCCGCTCCACATAATCGTAGAGGTCCGCCGTGTAAATATCGTAGCGGGCGTGGAGCCGGTGGCGGATCAGATGCCAGGACTCGTGGAAGTTCCGGATTAACAGGGCCAGCCGCTCAAAATTCTCCCTGCTGCGGAAACCGGCGCGTCCGCCGCCTGAGCCGATAACATTCATAATCGAAAGGGAATGGTAGATCGTGGTAACCCCGTGTCCCAAAAGTTGCTTTTCCGCTTCCCGGAGTCCCGTCTCAAAATCCATCAGCGTGGTAGGCCGGGGCTGGAGTATTCCCTCAATATAATCGGAATGAATGTCTATAAAACCGGGCAGCACATATCCCCCCTGGGCGTCGAAACAGCGCAGGTCCCCTCCGTCCTGATCCCGTCGCCGCAGGGAACTCATGGGAAGGACGGCGTAGATCCGGTCTCCCCGGATGACAATCGCGTGGCGGGGAAGTATCCCGCCGGGTCCTACCACCGTGGCGTTAAGAATACATTTCTTCATAATCATCCTCTGCTTATAAAAGTGAACTAACCAGGGTTTGGGTGTAGAGATGCTGGGGATCTTCCATAATTTGATCCGTCAGCCCCTCCTCAATAATTTTTCCGTCCAGCATGACCACGGTACGATCCGCCAGCATCCGTACCACCGCCAGGTCATGGCTGACCACTATCATGGTTACCCCGTATTCCCGTTGAATCCGTTTGATCAGGTCCAGCACCCTGGCCTGAACCGAAAGATCAAGCCCCGTGGTTACCTCGTCCAAAAGAAGAACCGGCGGGTTGTTTGCCACCGCCTTGGCAATCTGGACCCGCTGCTGCATACCCCCGGAAAAATGTATGGGCGGTTCCTTCACCCGGTTCACCGGCACCTCAATATGTTCCAGCAGTTTCGATGTTTTTTTCATCATCACCGCCACATTCCGGTCTCCCGCGGCAATAAGTTTTTCCGCCACATTGGCCCCGGAGGAAAAAAACATCCGCAGCCCCAGATGGGGATTCTGATAGACCATGCCCAAAAGCCGGTTTCTGATAATTTTTTTCTGCTGGAGACTGACGGAAAAAATATCGGTTTTCCCTTCCTGATAGCAGCCCAAATAACAGGACCCGCCGCCGGGCTCGTGGTCAAGGTAAAGGGCCCGCATCAGGGTGGTTTTACCCGAACCGGATTCCCCCACCACTCCCAGAATCTCCCCTTCCCTGAGGCGGAGGGAAATATCTCTCAGGGCCCAGACGGCGCCGCAGAAGGGACAGCGGTTCCGTTCCATGTACCGCGCCGCCATTTCCGCGTCCAGACAGCGGGAACATCCCGCCCCGTGCCGCACCGTAAGCCCCTCGGCTTTCAGGGCAAATCCGCCGTTCATTCCCTCTGTTTTCATCCCGCCGTTCCTTTCAAAGTCCCGGCGCCGCGCCGTTTCTCGCAATACCCGCTGTCCGAACACTGGTACAATTTTTTACCCGTGGCGGAATCAAAAAATTCATCCATAAAAACATTTTCGGCCCCGCAGAGGCGGCAGACCCGGCCGGACATATCCTCCACCCGGAAGGGGTGATCCTCAAAGCAGAGGGACTGTACTTTGGTGTAGGGCGGCAGGGCGTAGATCTTTTTTTCCCGGCCCGCGCCAAAGAGGTACAGGGCGGGGCTGTTGTTAAGTTTGGGATTGTCGAACCGGGGAATGGGAGAGGGCATCATGATGTAGCGATCTTCCACCATCACCGGGTAATCGGCCCCCAGTTCGATTTCCCCCACCCGGACAATGTTTTCGTAGAGGGCCAGCCACATGGGGGCGTAGTCCATTTCGGCGTGCATTTTTTTCGTTACCGATTCCAGGGGCTCCACCAGCCGCAGGGGTTCGGGGAGGGGCACCTGCAGTACCAGAATCTGATCGTTACGCAGGGGAATCTCCGGTATCCGGTGGCGGGTCTGGATGACCGTGGCCTCCTCCGAATCCGTGCTTGCCGCTATACCGGTACAGGCGGATACAAAGCTGCGAATGGATACGGCGTTAACGCTGTCATCGCTTCCCTGATCGATCACCTTGAGGGTATCGTTCCGGCCTATGATCGACAGGGTGATCTGAATACCGCCGGTTCCCCAGCCCCGGCCTATGGGCAGTTCCCTGGAGCCGAAGGGAACCTGATAGCCGGGGATGGACACCGCTTTCAGGAGGGCCCGCCGTACCAGCCGTTTTGAGCCTTCGTCCAGAAAGGCAAAATTATAGCCCGTCATGCTCTTCCTTTTTCCGCGTATGCCGCACCCGGTCCAGCTTGGACTGGAAGGTAACGTAATGGGGCAGTTTAAGATGGGAGATAAAGCCGTTCATCTCCAGACAGTCGCCGTGGAGGAGGACAAATTCCTGGTTGTTCAGTACGGACCCGCCGCCGGTTCCCTGGGGCGCGGCATCCTCCACCCTTATGCCCAGGGAATAATCCAGAATAGACATGGCGATGGCCTTGGCGTCGTTCCTGCCGAACACCAGGCCGTAACCCGCGGCGAGGCTCAGGGCATTGGTGGAATAATCCGCCTTGTCCCCCTGGCCGGAACCGAGAATCTTCAACGGGTCCTTTTCCGCTTCCGCCTTGACCCTTTGATCCTCCCCGGGAAAAAGGGATTCCACTTCGGTAAGCACCATCTCACCCACACAAAGACGCTCCCCCTCCATGAGGGGATGGGGGATAATTACCTCCAGCGCGCCGGTTCGCAGTTCCCCCACTGTGGGGTGGCTGGAACCAAAGCCCCGGATCGCCGCATAGGCCAGGCCGCTGATATACCCCGTGTCGGCCCTGGCCAGGGTTTGCAGCCGGGCGGACCGGGGGGCGGGAAACCGGAGGGGGTATTCGGTGATGTCCCAGGGTTCCCCCTCATCATCAGCTTCGGAAGTGATAAGCCCTTCCCGCCGCAGTTCCCCGGAAACCCTGGCCGCGTAGATGGGCCCTTCCCCGGGGCCGTCCGGCTCCACGGAACCGGGATGGCCGCCCGAAAGATCCGGGCCGCCGGGCTGAAGGGTTTCACCGGACTGTATCAAATCGAAGTTGAGGAGCCGGTGGGTGTAATCGTAGGCGGCCCCGAGGAATTGCCCGCCGGGAATATCCTTGAACGCGGCGGACACGCGCCGCAGAATCCGCATATCCGCGCCGTCCAGCGGCAGGCTCAGGTAGGAGCGGGACAGGGTTGAACGGTAGGCCCGGAGCAGGAATACCGCCTCTTCCGGGGAACCTTCGGATTGTTTCAGGGCCAGGGCCGCGTAGGCGGGGGCGTAAAATCCCGCCTCCCCCATGATCCGGTCGATGAGAAGGCCCATCCGTTTTTCCAGGGCCTCCGGTTCCACCGGCGCTGAACCGGCGGCGCGGTTTTTTTCCAGCAGTTTAAGACTCTCCGCCCTGGCTTCCCCGCCGCCCTTTACCGCTACATAGGCCATCA
>JAISAN010000193.1 GCA_031266635.1 Treponema sp.
TATCCGGACCAGGCTTGAAGTTTGTACCTGCATGCCTTTTTCCAGCCGTTCCAGGGTACGTTTACCCACCCCGGCCCGTTCCGCCAGATGTTCCTGGGTGTAGTTTGAGTCGATCCGCATCTGGGCAAGCCGTCTGCCCAATTCTTTCATCACCGCGTCATCACTTAAAGCGCCGGAAATAGTCATAGTATACCTCCCAAGCTTATATCAGAAATCTCCGAAACTTGTTGCCGGAATTTCTAATACTTTATATCGTCAAATTATACGATAAAATGGCAAATATGGCAACTATTTCTTCATAAATGACGATAAAATTATGAATAGAGAACCAGATGAGGGTATTGAACAAGTTTTCTGCGTGATAATCACCCGGAAGACCGGAATATTTTTTCGGCAAAGGAATTGGTTGTGGCGGGTTACACGGCAGGTTTCGGCCGGTTTATGTTCCGGGAAGGTTTTTCGGACCCTCCCCCCGCCAACTCGACTTTTTCTCCCAAACATGCTAGGCTCAACCTATGGCAGAGACCCCTGATTCAGCGGTAAAATCCGGGAAAACTATCCCGGTGTCGATAGAAGACGAAGTAAAAACCGATTATCTCAATTACGCCATGTCGGTTATTGTGGCCCGGGCCCTGCCGGATGTGCGGGACGGCCTTAAACCGGTACACCGGCGGCTTTTGTATTCCATGGACGAACTGGGGCTCCGGCCCGGGGCGGCGACCAAAAAAAGCGCCCGTATTGTCGGGGACGCCATGGGTAAATACCACCCCCACGGCGACTTTTCCCTCTACGACGCCCTGGTCAGGATGGCCCAGGATTTTTCCCTCCGGTACCCTCTGGTTCACGGCCAGGGGAACTTCGGCTCCCTGGACAACGATCCCGCCGCGGCCATGCGGTATACCGAAGCAAAACTCTCCCGGGTAGGAGACGAAATGCTCCAGGATCTCCGGAAGGAGACCGTGGATTTTACCCCAAACTTTGACGAATCCCTCACCGAGCCCGCGGTCCTCCCCGCGGCGGTGCCGAACTTACTCATCAACGGGTCCAGCGGCATCGCGGTGGGTATGGCCACCAACATGGCCCCCCATAACCTCAACGAAGTCTGCGCCGCGGTCTGCGCCTACATCGACAACCCGGACATCTCCATTGAGGAACTGATGACCCATGTCCAGGGCCCGGACTTCCCCACCGGGGGGGTGATCTTCGGCCGCCGGGGAATCAGGGACGCATGCCAGACCGGGCGGGGCAAGATCCTGATCCGGGGCCGTTTTGCCGTGGAGACCACCAAGTCGGGCCGGGAACAAATCATCTTCAACGAAATCCCCTACAACGTGAACAAGGCCCTGCTGCTGGAAAAAATCGGCGCCCTGGTCCGGGACAAGGTTATCGACGGCATCGCCGCTTCCAACGACGAAAGCGACCGGGACGGCATCCGTATCGTCATCGAACTGAAAAAAGGCGCCATCATCAAGGTGGTGCTGAACCAGCTTTTTTCCAACACCCAGCTTCAAACCACCTTCGGGATCATCAACCTGGCCCTGGTGAACGGCCGGCCCCAGTGCCTCAATCTGAAAGAGCTGATCCACTATTTTGTGGAACACCGGGTAGAAGTAGTAACCCGCCGGACCCGCTTTGACCTTCGCAAAGCCGAGGAACGGGCCCATATCCTTGAGGGCCTGATAATCGCCCTGGCCAATATCGATGAGGTGGTGGCGATTATCAAGGCGAGCCGGGACGTGAGCACCGCCCGCCTCAAACTCCAGGAGCGGTTTCTCCTGTCGGAAGCCCAGTCCGAGGCCATTGTGGATATGCGGCTGGGGCGGCTCACGAGCCTGGAAATCGAGAAGATCCAGCAGGAGCTGGAGGAACTCAAGGTCCAAATTGCCTATTTCAAGTCCCTTTTGGCGGATGAAAAAAAGCTCCGGGGGGTTATCAAGGACGAAACTAACACCATCGCCGGCCGGTACGGGGACAAACGGCGTACGGAAATCGTGAACGGGGAAGTGGAAAACATCAACATCGAAGACCTGATCAAAAAAGAAGAGATGATGATCCTCATCTCCAACCTGGGCTATGTAAAGCGGGTTCCCGTATCGGCCTACAAAAACCAGGGCCGCGGCGGCAAGGGCATGGTCAGCGCCAAACTGGCGGAAGACGACTTTGTGGAGCAGATTTTCGTGGCCTCCACCCACGAGTACATCGTCTTTATCTCCAGCTCGGGCAAAGCCTACTGCATGAAGGTCCATGAACTTCCCGAGGGGAGCCGGACATCCAAGGGAACCCACATCAAGAGCCTCCTGACCATTTCTTCCGACGAGGAAATCACCGCCATTGTGTCCTTTAAGGACTTTGGCGGTGACGACGGGCGGGGCCCCTATCTTTTTATGGGAACCGCCCGGGGGGTGGTCAAGAAAGTAAAAACCAGCGAATTTTCCAACGCCCGGACCCGGGGAATCATCGCCATCAGGCTGGATGACGGGGACCGGCTGGTGAGCGCCCTGCTTACCGGCGGTACGGACGAGGTGGTGCTTATCTCCCGGAAGGGGCAGGCCCTTCGCACCCACGAAGAGCATATCCGCCCCATGGGCCGCTCCACCAGGGGGGTTACGGGGATGAAGCTGGGGAGCGATGACGAACTGGCGGGTCTTCTCCGGGTGGATCCGGTTTCTTCGATACCGGCGGATTCCGCAGGCCCGGCGAAGTCTCAGGCGTTGGTGGAAAAGATGCTGATCCTCTCGGAATACGGCTTCGGCAAGCGGGTGGAATTCGGCGAATTTTCCTCCCACGGCCGGGGCACCGGGGGCCAGAAGAT
>JAISAN010000220.1 GCA_031266635.1 Treponema sp.
AGGTTGTTCCAAAACCCGGTTGGTTTTGAAACAACCTCTTGGAAAAGCGGTCAAATGTCCGCTTTTCCATGTAAATCTAAGGTAGCTGTTCCAAAAACTGAAGTTTTGGAACAGCCTCAGATAGCATAAATTACAATGAAAATTTCATCAACATTTGAGGAAAGGGGCTCCCGGAAAAATAAGCGCCTGCCATACATATAGACTTGCTGACCGGTGGTCTGCTAGGCTGTAAGCACATCATGATTGAAGATAATCAAACGGCGCAATACGAAATTCTTCCGCGCCGGGGACGAGGCGGTAAAATGGCCGGCGGCCCGGTAAACCCTGCCGCGCCGGACGAAAGGGCGGGACTTTCCCGCGTCCCGCGGAGACACCTGGTTATTATCAATCCTGTTTCCTTCAGGGCCGGGACAAATATGGAAACCTTTATCGCCGGGGTAAAAGATCAGTTTGAAAAGGTCGTCAAGGAAGACTATGCCGTCCTGATTTCCCGGTTTCCCCGGCACGCCATACGGATGGTGCGGCAGTATATTATTGGGGCGGGGCCGGAGCAGGTGGTCCGGGTCTACGCAGTGGGGGGCGACGGGATACTTTTTGACTGCCTGAACGGGATTGTGGGGCTTCCCAACGCGGAATTGGCCCCGGTTCCCTGGGGCCGGACCAACGATTTTATCCGCGCCTTCGGGGAGGGCCTGGAGGATAGTTTCCGGGACATTTCCCGCCTTGCCTCGGCGCCGGCGCTTCCCACGGATATTCTGCACTGCGGCAGCAATTACGCCCTTAATCTCTGTACGGTGGGGCTGGAATCGGCGGCGATTTTCCACGCCGTGGACATACAGAAAAGTTTAAGAACCTGGCCCCGGTTTTTCAGGGACAGCCGCCGGGTGTACTACATGATATACTATCTGGGGGGCATCAGGGTGATGTTCAACAAAGAATTGCTGACCCAGGAGTACGATATCAGCGTTGACGGGGAAGATTTAAGCGGCGTCTATGCCAGCGTCAACATTGCCAACGGCCCCTGTTACGGCGGGGACAAAAGCGCCGTGCTGAGCGCCGTTCCCGATGACGGCTTTATGGATGTGCTGATGTTTAAGGGCGGCAGTACGCTGCGGGGTTTGACCCGGATTCTGCCCTATACCAAAGGCCGTTACGACCGCTTCCCCCAGGATTTTACGCTGAAACGGGGAAAAATCATCTCCATCCGCTCCCAGGAGCCCCTGATGATCAACCTGGACGGCGAGGCTTTTCTCGATACCGATATTACGGTGGAGCTGATTAAGGGGGCCGTGAACATCGCCGCGCCGGACAATCTGTCCTATAAACAGCGTCCGGCGCCGGGCGCCAAATTTTGAAAGCTGAGGCTGTTCCAAAACTTCAGTTTTTGGAACAGCAACCTTGCATCTTCGGTTTTTTCAACCTTCGTGGGTATTGTTTTTCAGAGGGGGAAAATATATGAAAAATTTGCTCTTTCTGTTCGGACTCTGCCTCATTCTGGCCGGATGCGCTAGGAACGAGGCGCAATGGCGGCCGGGGCAGCCCCTGGCCCGGGAAAAACTTGTTGTCGCGGTCATTCACATTTCAGACCCCCTGAACGAAAGTTCCGGTTATGCCTTTGAACATGACCGGGGCATTCAGGGAATGTTGGAGAAAATTGGGCTGAAAGATGAACAGATCATCCGTAAAATCAACGTCTCCGACGCAAATCCTATGGTGGTTGAAAACGCCCTGCGGGACTGTATCGCCCTGGGGGCCCATATTATTTTTGCCACCAGTTACGGCTATATGGAGACCTGCGAAAAGCTGGCGGAGGAATTCCCCCATGTTATTTTTGCCCATGCCACGGGCAGCCGGTACAACGATACTAATTTTACCAATTATTTTGGACGGGTCTACCAGGCCCGGTATTTAAGCGGTATCGCGGCGGGCCTGAAAACGGAAAGCAATATGATCGGCTATGTGGCGGCTATGGATAAGAGCAACAGCGAGGTAAGCGGGGGCATCAACGCCTTTGCCCTGGGGGTGGAATCGGTCAACCCCGGCGCGGTCATTCACGTCCGGGTAACCCATAGCTGGTTTGATCCTCCGGGGGAAACCAACGCCGCCAGGGAACTTCTGGCCCTGGGCTGCGATGTGATAACCCAGCACTGCGACACCCCGAATCCCCAGCTGGAAGCCGAACGGGCCCGCAAATGGAGCATCGGTTACAACAGCGATATGAGCCGGGAAGCGCCGGGGGCGGTTATCGGCTCGGTTGTCTGGAATTGGGGGGAGTATTATACCTGGCTGGTTCAAAGCGTCATCAACGGCAGCTTTACTACCGCCCCTTATTTTGGCGGCCTGCGGGAAGGCATTGTGGACTTTACGCCCCTTTCGGCTCTTGCCGCGCCGGATACGGCCGAAGCTGTTGCCGCCGCCCGGATGCGTATTGAAAGCGGCGCTTTTAATGTGTTTGACGGCGCCCTGGAAACCAACGACGGGCGGATCATCGGTGAACCGGGGACTACCCTGCCGGACGCGCTTATTACCGGCGGTATGGACTGGTATTACCGTAATGTCAGGGAAAGGTAAAACGGGAATTAAAGGGGGAGCGGCGGATGAGGAAAACAGCGGCTGGAGTAATTGCGGTCTTTGTTCTGGCGGTCTTGGCGGTTCCGGCGTTTTTTACGGGGTGTACGGAAAAAAATGTCCGGTGGACGCCGGGGAAGCCCTTCCCCAAAGAGCGGATCAAGATAGGGATTATTCATCCCAACGAGATAAACGAAACATCCCTTTACGACTGGGCCCACTATGAGGGAACGGTGGAGATGCAGAAGACCCTGGGCCTTGGGGATGATCAGATAATCCGCCGGGTCAATGTGTTTGAGGAAGACCAGGCGGAGACGGAAGCGGTTGTCCGGGAATGTATCAGCGAGGGGGCCGTCATCATCATTGCCCCCAGTTACGGCTATATGGAGCCCTGCGAAAAACTGGCGGCGGAATTTCCCGGTGTGATCTTCGCCCATGCCACGGGGTACAAGCACAACGACCGCAATTTTACCAACTATTCCGGGCGGGTCTACCAGGCCCGGTATCTAAGCGGCATTGTGGCGGGCCTGAAAACGGAGAGCGGGAAAATCGGCTTTGTGGCGGCTATGGGCCGGGACAACAGCGAGGTGAGCGGGAGCGTCAACGCCTTCGCCCTGGGGGTGGAATCGGTTAATCCCGGCGCCCGGATCTATGTCAAAGTAACCTATAGCTGGTTTGACCCCCTGGGAGAGGGCGAGGCGGCAAAGGCCCTTATCGCCGAAGGCTGCGATGTAATCGCCCAGCACACCAACACCACCGTTCCCCAGCTCGCGGCGCGGAACGCCGGGGTGTGGGGCATCGGCTTTAACGGCGACATGGGCGCCTATGTCCCCGGAACGGTGCTTACTTCGGTAGTTTTGCGCTGGGGGGCTTACTACTGCCATTTGGTCCAAAGCGTCATAGACGGTACTTTTTCCCCGGCCCCCTATTTCGGCGGCATCGCCGAGGGGGTGGTGGATATTACGCCCCCGGCGCTGACCGGCCCCGAAACAGCCGCGGCGGTGGAGGCCGCCCGCCGCGAAATACGGGAAGGAAGGTTCAACGTCTTTGACGGGGAACTGGAAACCAGCGGCGGCGGCATCATAGGAGTAAAAGGAGAAACCCTTTCGGACAGTGAAATTATCGGGAATATTCACTGGTATTACCGCAATGTGGTTGAACTCTGATTATGAAAATGAATATCCGGTGGAACGAGGTACTGAAAAAAAACTACCCCCAGGTGCTTTTTGTCGTTGCCGCTTTTCTGGTCATGGTTCTGGCGGGATACTTCTTTGTAAGCGGCATTTTGCGGAACCGGCTCCTGACTAACGCCGGTGACAATCTTTTTTCCGCCGAGGCCAACATACGGGCGGCCTTCGCCGAATCGGAAATATCCCTTAATACTTCCTTCCCCGTGGTGCTGAATATGATAGAGCGGGACGCCCCCCAGGAAGAAATACTGGAATACCTGAAATCCACCACCGCGTGGATGCGGGACAAGGGGGGGCTCATGGAGTTCTTTGGGATGTACGGGTATATCCGGGGGGAATTTATGAACAGCCTGGAGATGCGGTCCGGCAATGGTTTTGTCCCCCAGACCCGGCCCTGGTATCAGACGGCGGTACGGACCGTGGGCACGCCGGTGGCTTATACCGCGCCCTATACGGATACCCTGAGCGGGGAGACGATCATTTCCGCGGTAAAAAACGTGGTGGATGAAGAAGGAAACTATTACGGCATCCTGGTGATCGATATGAACATGGAGTGGATCAACGAATACATCACGACCCTCCGGCTGGGAAACGGCGGTTACGGTATGGTCGTCAGCCAGAACATGGTGATCATGACCCATCCCGACCAGGACACCCTGGGAAAGCAATTGCAGGAACTGGGGGGCCCCTTCGGCGATATATCCCGGCGGCTCAGGCTGGGGGAAGAAATATCCGCCCTGCGGTATGACAGCGCCGGGGAAGGCCGGGTAATTGTCTTTTTTAAGCGGATGTTTAACGGGTGGTATGTGGGGCTCATTACCCCCACCAGGGCCTATTACCGGGAACTCCGTTCCGCGGCCTATATACTGTCGGCCCTGGGCTTTGTCCTGATGTGCGGCCTCAGTTACCTGCTCCTGCGGATAAACGCCGCCAAAATGCGGGCCGATGAGAACAGCCTTTCCAAGTCAAGCTTTCTGGCAAAGATGAGCCATGAGATCCGCACCCCCATGAACGCCATCATCGGCATGAGCGAACTTATTTTGCGGGAAAACCTAAACCCCGGCGCCAGGAATTACGCGGACAATATCCGGCAGGCGGGATCAAACCTGCTTGCCATTATCAATGACATTCTGGACTTCTCCAAAATTGAATCGGGCAGGATGAATATTATCAACGCCGAATATCATTTCGCTTCAATTATTAACGACGTGATCACCATCATCAGGATGCGGCTTGACGAAAAGCCCATCCGCTTTATCACCATGATCGACGGTTCCCTGCCGGCCGTCTTAATCGGGGATGAAATACGGGTCCGGCAGGTCCTGTTGAATCTTCTTACCAACGCGGTTAAATACACTAACGCGGGAAGCATTACCTTCAGCATCCGCCGGGCGGAGGACCCGGACGAAGCGGCAAGGCCGAAGGGCGGGGGAAAAGAGCCCCGGATCTTCCTTGCCTTTGAGATCGCCGATACGGGAATCGGCATAAAAAAAGAGGACATGGAAAATCTCTTTGGTGACTTTACCCGGTTCGATCAAAAACAAAACCGGGGCATAGAGGGAACCGGCCTGGGCCTGGTTATATGCCGGAACCTCTGCGTCCTCATGGGCGGGATTATTACGGTTAAAAGCGACTATGGCCGGGGCAGCGTGTTTACCGCCCTCATCCCCCAGATTGTCAAAGACCATAGCCCCTTTGCCCCGGTGGAACACCCGGAGACAAAGACCTCCCTGGTTTACGACGACCGGCCCCTGTACGCGGAATCCCTGGTCTATACACTGGAAAGCCTGGGGGTATTCTGTACCCAGGCCCATACCGGGGATGATATTAGGGGGGGCTTAAACAGCGCGCGGTTTATTTTTACTTCCCCCGCGCTGCTTGAGGAAGTCCGGGAAATACTCCGAAACAGGAGCCGGGCTGCGGGCGCGGAAGCTTCACTGGCCGGAAAGCCGGACGCCGCCGCGGAGCCGGAAACCGGCGCGCCGGAAGCTGGCGTGCCAGCACTGATCCTCCTGGCGGAAAACCGGCAGGACGGCAGGCCGGATATTCAGACAATTTTTACGCCCCTGCAGCCTGGGGCGGCAGCCAATATCCTGAACGGTCAACAGCGCGATAAGGGATTCCATGAAACTGAAAGTCCGGGGGCCCGTTTTATTGCCCCCGATGTCCGGGTGCTGGTGGTGGATGATATTGTTATCAACCTGGATGTCGCCCAGGGGCTTCTGAGTCCTTACCGGATGATCATTGACCAGGCCTCCGGGGGGCTTGAAGCGGTACGGATGGTACGGGAAAACCGCTACGATCTGATCCTGATGGATCACATGATGCCAGACATGGACGGCGTGGAAGCGGTCGCCGCCATCCGCAAATGGGAAGAAGAACAGCGGAATCCGCATGAGCGGATTCCAATAATAGCCCTTACGGCCAACGCGATTTCCGGGATGAAGGAAATGTTTTTGGAAAAGGGCTTTAGCGACTACCTTTCCAAACCCATAGAGATCGCCAAACTGGATGATATGCTGTCCCGGTGGATTCCCCCGGAAAAGCGGACAAAAACCGCATAGACAGGGGCTCCTGCAAAACTTCGGTTTTGCAGGAGCCCCCATAGACAAACTTTAGTTAAAATACCGTTTTAACAGCCCCGTAAAGCCCGCGCAATGCCGGGCCTCGTCCCGGGCCATTTCATGGACCGTGTCATGGATGGCGTCATAACCCCGTTCCTTGGCCCGTTTGGCGATGTCGGTTTTACCGGCGCAGGCGCCGTGTTCCGCTTCCACCCGGAGTTCCAGGTTCTTTTTGGTGCTGCTGGTAACCACCTCGCCCAGAAGCTCGGCAAATTTGGCCGCGTGCTCCGCTTCTTCAAAGGCATAGCGCTTGTAGGCTTCCGCCACTTCGGGGTATCCTTCCCGCTCGGCAACCCGGCTCATGGCCAGATACATGCCAACCTCGGAACACTCGCCGGTAAAGTGGGCCCGCAGGTCATCCAGAATGTCCTGCTCCACACCTTTGGCAACCCCGACTACGTGTTCGGCGGCAAAACCGCCGGTGGCGGTCTGCTCCTTGAATTTTGACGCCGGAGCTTTGCAGGTGGGACAGAACTCGGGGGGCTGATCCCCGGTAAAGACGTAGCCGCAGACTGAACAAACCCATTTCTTCATAAAAATACCTCTCTAAAGAAAAATTTTTTCGGAAATTGCGGGATTGGAAATTTTTGCGATAACATCGTAAAAAA
>JAISAN010000028.1 GCA_031266635.1 Treponema sp.
GGGGATGTGGAAATGCTGGAGGACGGCTGGACCGTGGTTACCGCGGATCACAAGCTCGCCGCCCACTGGGAACATACGGTGGCGATTTTCCCGGATCATACGGAAATTCTTACCCTGCCGCTGGAACAATGGAGTTGTTTAGAAACTTCAGTTTCTGAACAACAACCGCTAAAAAACAGCAAAATGCGGAGCATTTTGCAAGACTTGTGAGATAACCAACCGGGTTATCGAACAAGTCCAATATAAGGAGTGCAGAGATGAAAGTTTTTTCGATGAAGTTACTCAGTCTTACGTTGTTTATCGGATTTATTTTGGCTGGCTGCGGCAATGGCAACAGCGCTACAAACGTGGTTAAACGGTACTATGCGGCTCTTGCCAAGGGAGACGCGAAAACTATCGGCGTGGTAATGACGCCCCAAGCGGCGGAAAATTTGACGCCCTTTATGGAAAAAGCAAAAGAACACGTTACCGCTTTGGGCGCGATCACCAGCACCGAAGAAACCATTGACGGCGACACCGGCGTTGTAACAGTAAGCTTTGAAAACGGCGATACCGAAGAGATTGATGTTGTACTGATAGACGGAAAATGGCGGGTTTCCGAGTGGGAATAGCATAAGTGAAGACACACAACCGAAAATATTGTGTGTTAACAGGCATTGGTATATTTATGATATTGATTTTATCAATTTTCATTTATATATCAATGCCTGGAGGAAAACTTATTACATCACAACAATCAGGCATGATTGCTTCGGTTGTAAAAGAAGGCGATATAATTTGCCGCCTTGGCGACAGGATTTGGTCCCGGTATTTCAGGGATCTTTCTTTAACGGATAAACGATATTCCCATATAGGCATAGTACATATAAACAACGGTGTGATTACGGTAATAAACGCCGAGGGCGGCACGGAACATGAAAGAGATTTTGTAAACGAATCGACGCTAAGCGATTTTCTGAGCGTGGCGAGGACTGCGGGAATTTATAGAATAAAAAATACAGAGGGCGATAAAATTTCAGCCCTGGCTATGGAGTACATTGGAACGCCGTTTGACTGGCAGTTTGATATGTATGATGAATCGAAATTATATTGCACAGAATTACTGCATGTTGTCTTAAAGCGGTTATTGCCGGACTTAAAATTAAGCGCCGTTTATATTAAAGCGCTGGGCAGGGAAGTTATTCTGCCTGAAGCAATTTCAGGATCGGAATATTTTTCCGAACTGTATTTTACGGGCGGCAGATAAGGGTTACCGCAGATATTACGGCGCATTATACAGCGGCATTCCATACCCTGTCGAACCAAAGGTTAACAAACCGAAGGTTTGCGGTTTCCGAACAATTCTATTATACTATACTTATGCACGGTACGAAAAAATTAACTATTTCCTTCTGTCTGTTTTTTACGGTTTTCCTGGCCATGCCGCTCGCGGCCCAGGGATTTAACAAGGCCATAGCGCCGGAGATTAAAACGGCTTTTTCCAAAGCCCGGATCCCCGTTTTGCGGGCCCGGACCCCGGCCATTGATTTTACCGCGGTCCGGCTGGACGGAACCCAGGCGCGCCTCAGCGGGTTCAGGGGGAAGGTGGTGTTCCTCAACTTTTGGGCCACCTGGTGTCCCCCCTGTATAGAGGAAATGCCCTCGATAGAGGCCCTGTACCAGCGCTTCCAGGGGAAGGACCTGGAATTCCTGGCCGTTGATATTCAGGAATCTAAAGATGAGGTCGCCGCCTTTATAAAGCAACATCTTCTCTCTTTCCCCGCGGCCCTGGACAGTACCGGGCGGATCAGCGCCGAATACGGTATCCGGGGGATTCCCGCCACCTTCATCATTGACCGGGAAGGAGGCGTCATCGCCGCCGTGACGGGAAGCCGGGACTGGAATACCGCCGAGGTAGTTGCCGCCCTGGAGACGCTTATCGCTCATGGCCGCTGATCCTTCCATCCCGGCGGCCTTTATTGCCGGGCTTCTCTCCTTTCTTTCCCCCTGCGTCCTGCCCCTGGTCTCCTCCTGGCTGATTTACCTCGGCGGGGGGGAAGCGGGGGCCCTGGAGAAAAAGCCCGAAGGGGCGGACAATTCCGGCGGCCCCCCCGCGACGGAAGGCGCCGCGGTTCCCCCCCGGCGTTCACACCTGCTTTTTTCCACGGCAAGTTTTATCCTCGGCTTCAGTGTCATCTTTATCATCCTGAGCCTGCTGTTCTCCGGTTTTTTTATGCTCCTGGGCGGCGTCAACTCAGTTATCAATATTATCGCGGGGATCATCATCATCCTGTTCGGGCTGAATATTATCTTCAATTTTATTCCCTTTTTGAACTACGAAAAACGGTTCCACCTCAAAAAAAAGCCCCAGGATTTTTTCGGCGCTTTTGCGGTAGGACTGGCCTTTGGCGCGGGCTGGACCCCCTGCATCGGCCCCATTCTGGGGAGTATCCTCCTTATGGCGGGACAAAGCGGGGAATTGCTTTTTTCCGCGGCCTGCCTTGCCGCCTATTCCGCGGGGCTGGGCCTGCCCTTTCTCGCGGCGGCTTTTTTCTGGGGCTGGCTCCTCAAATATCTCGCCCGTCTGCGGCCCCTGATGCCGGTGATACAAAAAATCAGCGGGGCGTTTATCATCGTCATCGGCGTTTTGATGATGCTGGGCCGCTTCAGAACCCTGAGCGGTTTTTTCATCAGAACCGGTTCATCCCTGGCAAAGCTGGCGCGGGGAGGAACATGGACCGCCCGGTTTATCCCGGCGGCTGTCTTTTTCATCATCGCCCTGCTCCCGCTGACGCGAAAGCGGCGTGTTTTTTCGTGGGGAATTTTCGTTTTCTCCGGCCTTTTCGCGGTTTTGGCCCTGCTCCAGGCAGCGGGTCTCATCGACATCCTTGCGCTGCTTTCCCGGTGGTTCATGTACACGGGGCTTTAGCAAAACGCTCCCGGTCAACTATTCCCTCCCGGTGAGCTGTGGTATTATCATATAATGGCTTTTGGAAACTACAGTCTGGAGCGCGGCAAAGCCCTGCCCCTGGGCGCATGGCTGACCGGCGGGGGGGTAAATTTTTCTATCTTTTCCCGGAACGCGACAGCGGTAACTCTGGTACTTTTTGAAAATACCCGGCCGGACAGCCCCTGGCAGGAACTGCGACTGGACAGGTCAAAGAACAAAACCGGGGATCTGTGGCACTGTCATATACCAGGCCTCAAGGCGGGGGCGCTGTACCTTTACCGGGTGGACGGGCCCTATAACCCGGAACGGGGCTTCCGGTTTAATGTGAACAAACATCTGCTTGATCCCTATGCCCGGGCGCTGACGGATCTGGAGGGCTGGGATCTTGCCGTCTGTATGGGCTATGATCCCGGCGATCCCGCGCTGGACCTTTCTTTTTCGTACCAACTGGACCGCTGCGCCCATCCCCGGTGTATCGTTATTGATGATGAATTCGACTGGCAGGGGGATTTTCCCTTAAATTACCCCCTCCGGTTCAGCGTCCTTTATGAAACCCATGTCCGGGGTTTAACCAACAACCCCAATTCCGGGGTAGAACATCCGGGAACTTACCGGGGGGTGATCGAAAAAATACCCTACCTGAAAGCGCTGGGAATCACCAGCCTGGAACTGCTCCCCATTCAGGAATTTAATGAACGGGAACAGCCCAAGTTAAATCCCCGGACCGGAAAGGCGCTGGTAAATTACTGGGGCTATTCTACCGCGGCTTTTTTTGCGCCCAAGAGTTCCTACGCCGCGGATAAAAGCCCCGGCGGCCAGGTACGGGAATTCAAGGAGATGGTCCGGGAATTGCACCGGGCGGGGATTGAGCTGATCCTGGACATTGTATTAAACCATACCGCCGAGGGGAATGAGCGGGGCCCGACTTTTTCTTTCCGGGGTCTGGACAATACAATTTATTATATCCTCAATGAAAACCGCCGGTATTATCAAAACTATTCGGGCTGCGGCAATACGGTGAACTGTAACCACCCGGTGGTACGGACCTTCATCATTGACTGCCTGCGCTACTGGGTCACGGAGATGCATGTAGATGGCTTCCGTTTTGATCTGGGTTCTATTTTGGGCAGGGATCAGCGGGGCAGGCTCATGGAAAATCCCCCCATGCTGGAACGGATCGCCGAAGACCCTATCCTCAGTAACACCAAGATCATTGCCGAAGCCTGGGACGCCGGGGGGGCCTATCAGGTGGGCTGGTTCCCCGGCGGCCGCTGGGCCGAATGGAACGACCGCTTCCGGGACGAGATTCGCCGGTACTGGCGGGGGGACTCCCAGGAAACCCGGCACCTGGCCACCCGTCTTTCGGGAAGCTCCGATCTATACCTCCGGGACGGCAGAAAACCTTTCCATTCGATTAATTTTATCACCAGCCATGACGGTTTTACCCTGATGGATCTGACATCCTACAACAACAAACACAACGATGATAATGGCGAAGACAACCGGGACGGGGGGGACTATAACAACAGCTATAACTACGGAACGGAAGGCCCGGTCCCGGACCCGGTGATCACCCGGATTCGGGAACAGCAGGTGAAAAATTTCTTTGCCACCATGATGCTTTCCCTGGGAACTCCCATGATCCTGGGGGGGGATGAGATCGGCCGGACCCAGGGGGGAAACAACAACGCGTACTGCCAGGATAATGAAATATCCTGGTACGACTGGTCCCTGCTGAAAAAAAACCAGGGGCTTTTCCGTTTTGTAAAGGAAATGATCGCCTTCCGCCTGAGGCATCACGGGTTTATGCGTCCTGAATTTTATACCGGCCGGAACGGGGCCTACAACGCTATTCCGGACATCGTCTGGTTTGACGAGGACGGGGATACGCCGGTATGGGACAAGCCGGGGTCCTGCCTGGCCCTCCGGATGGACGGCAGCAAGGCGGATATTCTGGCGGATAAGGACGATAATGATTTTTATATCATGTTTAACAGCGGCCTCGATCCGGTGGTCTTCAGGGTAGTAAAAGCCCCGGCGGGGAAAACCTGGGTCAGGGCTGTGGATACCAGCCTGAATTCCCCGGAAGATATTCTGCTGCCGGGAACTGAAAAGCCCCTGACCGCTCCGAACCGGTATTACGTCAAAGCCCGGAGTGTAGTAATTTTAATTTCCAAGGAGGTTCTTTCAAAACTTCAGTCTTGAAAGAACGGGCGCTTAAAAACGGGTGTTTCACCGCCAGCGAACCGAAGGTTTACGGTTCATTGACGGGAAACCGCAAGAGCCGATGCATCGAACCGGATCTTCCACCAGCCGGGTTTTGCGGGAAGCTCAAAGGACTTACGTTATTATGGATGAGAGCAGTTTTATTTTAGGAGTCGATCTTGACGGCGTGGTGGGCGACTTTTACGGAGCCATGCGGCGGATCGCCGCGGAGTGGCTAAACAAGCCGGTTGAATCCCTTGCCAAAGAAGTAAGCTATGGCCTGGAGGAGTGGGGAATTTCCGAATTCGGCGGCTATGAACGGCTCCACCGTTTTGCCGTAACCCAGCGGAATATTTTCCGGGATATGCCCCCCATCGAAAACGCCCCCGCGGTGCTGCGAAAACTTTCCAGCCGGGGTATACGGATACGGATCATCACCCACCGGCTTTTTCTTAAATATTCCCACCGGACTTCGATCAACCAAACCGTGGACTGGCTGGATAATTACGATATTCCCTACTGGGACCTTTGTTTTATGAACGACAAGGGAGCCGTAGGGGCCCACGTATATATCGACGACGCCCCGGAAAACGTTATCCGCCTCCGCAGGCACGGATGCAGAACCATCGTATTCTCCAATTCCACCAACCGCAACATCCCGGGCCCCCGGGCGGATTCATGGATCGATGTGGAGCGGCTGGTGATGGAAGCCCAAACCGAATGGCAGACCGGCACTCTGGATCTCTTCGGGGCGCCCACGGCAAAATACGATTAAAGGAACAAAACCGAAAGAGGTTTTTTTGACCGGAACCAGCGCCACCCCCATCCTTCTGGTAACAATCAACGCAAAATGGATACACCCATCCCTGGCCCTCCGTCTGCTCAAGGCAAATCTCGGTGAATTAACCGGGAGCTGTACCATTCTGGAATTCGCCCTCCGCCAGCCCCTTTCGGAAAAAATTGATCCCATCCTCGCCGCCCGGCCCCGGATACTGGGATTTTCGGTTTCCATCTGGAACCACCGCGCCACCCTGGAACTGCTGGAAGCGCTGGAAAAACAACAGTGGAGCGGCACGGCAAACACTGAAATAAATCCGCCTCCCGTTTTCCGCCCCTTCATTGTACTGGGCGGGCCGGAGGCCAGCTTCCTGCCCGAAGACGCGCCCATATTCCGGTACGCCGATTTTGTAATCCGGGGAGAAGGAGAAACGGCCTTCCAGGAACTCTGCGAATCCCTGTATGCGGGGGAAAAACCCGGAAAATTCATACAAACGCCGCCGCTTGATCCCGCCCGCATCCGTTCCGGCTACGATCTGTACACCGCCGAAGACCTTCACCGCAAGCTGATCTATGTAGAATCAAGCAGGGGCTGCCCCTTCGGCTGCGAATTCTGTCTGAGCGCGGTCAAGCCGGAACGCGAACCGGGCCCGGCGGAAGGCGGCCCAACAGACCCAACAGATAAGAGCCCCGCTAATTCATACGGAGAGGTGCGGTATTTCCCCCTGGAGCCCTTCCTCAATGAAATGGAAACCCTGATACAAAAGGGAGTGCGGACCTTCAAATTTCTAGACCGGACCTTTAATCTGGACATAGACCGGGCCCGGCGGATCATGGAATTTTTTCTGGAACGGATAAGCCCGTCCCAAAACGTTCATTTTGAGATGGTTCCTTCCCGGTTTCCCCCGGAACTGGTGGAAACGCTTTCCCGCTTTCCGCCGGGAACCCTCCGGCTGGAGATCGGCATCCAGACCCTCAATCCCCAGACCGCCCGGCTTATCAGACGCCCCGGCGATCCGGCGGCGGAAATGAAAGCCCTGGAACTAATCCGCCGGGAAACCGCCGCCATCATCCACGCGGACCTCATAGCGGGCCTGCCCGGCGAAGATCTGGCCTCCTTTGGCGCGGGCTTTGACCGGCTCTGGCAGGCCCTTTCCGTACCGTCCCGGTCCGGGGTGGAGATACAAGTGGGAATCCTGAAACGCCTCCCCGGCGCTCCCATAACCCGGCACGACAAACCCTGCGGCATGGTTTATGCCCCCGGCCCGCCCTACGAGGTACAGGCAACCGCCGTCCTCCCCGCGGCCGGCCTTGACCGGATAAAAAACTTTGCCCGCTTTTGGGAACA
>JAISAN010000054.1 GCA_031266635.1 Treponema sp.
GGAGCTCTGCTCTGGCTCAAATAACGCGATACTTACAAAAATTTGGTATTAAACCAGATGGTATAATAAACTTCCTATCGAACGAGCCTCCCTTCAAATAAAGCAACGCTTAGGATACCCCGGAGCTCTGCTCCGGGGAGGCTCATGGCCCCCGCGCCAAAATCAGGCGGGGTTCGGAAGCGGCTCAAAAGAGCCTGTTCCAAAACTTCAGTTTTTGGAACAGTAACCTTGCATGGAAAAGCGGACATTTGACCGCTTTTCCAAGAGGTTGTTTCAAAACCAACCGGGTTTTGGAACAACTTCAAAAGCCTTTACAAAAGCAAAATTTTATTATAATTTCCTTCAGTTATGCCCGGATTAACCATAGAAACTCCCGGAAAGATCAATCTGCATCTCCGGGTAAAACAAAGGCGTTCCGATGGATACCATGAGCTGGAAAGTATTTTTTTGGCCCTTCGTTTTGGGGATACCCTTCATTTTAGTCTGTGTGATGAACCGGGATTGCGGGGGCTCCGGGGTTTTACCGCCCTGGCCCCGGAAGAAAATATCATTTGCCGGGCCTTGTCCCTGTTCCGGGCTGAAACCGGGTTTAGCCGGGGGCTGCGGGTAGAGCTGGAAAAGCGAATTCCCCTGGGAGGAGGAATGGGGGGCGGTTCTTCCGACGCGGCTTCTACGCTGCTGGCCCTGAACGAACTTTCCGGCGCGGGTCTTTCCGCCCCCCGGCTGGCGGAATTGGCCGGAAAATTGGGCAGCGACGTACCTTTTTTTCTGGTTGGCGGGGCGGCCTGGGTAAGCGGCCGGGGGGAGTTAATACAGCCTGTTCCTTCTCCCGCCGGTTTACCGGTGGTCCTGGTTAATCCCGGTTTTCCCAGTGAAACCGCCGGAGCTTTCCGGCTTTTGGACGCCTCCCGGGAAGCTTCCGTTTTTTCCGGGGCTGAGTTTGCCCCGGAGCTGCCGCCGGAAGTCCTTATCAAGGCTCTGGAGGGCCATCCCGGCGGCTGGCCTTTTTATAATGATTTTCTTCCGGTTTTAAGCGCCGGGGCCGGGGGCGTTTATCAGCGGATGCTTTCTGGTCTTAAAGAAGGGGGAGCGGATTTTTGCGGCCTTTCCGGGGCGGGTTCGACCTGTTTTGGGGTATTCCCGAATAGAAAATTGGCGGAAAAAGCGGTAAAATCGCTGACACAGGAGTGGCCTTTTGTCGAATTGACATTTCCTCTTGCATATAGGGTCAATCCGGTATTAAAATAGAACATAGTTAATTTGGACCGACATAAAAAGGAGACGCGCCATGGAGATAACTGACATAAGGGTCCGTAAAGTCGCCGGCGAGGGTAAGCTAAAGGCGTATGTGACGGTTACATTTGACGACTGCTTTGTAGTACATAATGTAAAAATTATTGAAGGCAAAAGCGGCGTATTTATTGCCATGCCGAGCCGGAAGACCAGGGCGGGTGAATATAAAGATGTGGCCCATCCGATTCATCCTGAATTCCGCGCGGAATTGCAAAAAAAGATCCTGGATAAATACGATTTTGGCAGTGGACCAGATGATCTTTCTGTAGAAATATAAGATAATTGAGCCGGTTTCAAAACCCGGTTGGTTTTGGAACAACCTCAGGGTTTAAAAAATTTCTCTGTACTGGTTCGTATTGAGGGTTTTATACCGTGGTTCCGCCGCGCTTATAAAAGTACAAAACCCGAATATAAATACCGTATGAGAATAGCATACCGCATGGCAAAGTTTTGCTTACGCAGTACCAGGGCGCGGTATGTTGATTACCCCGGTTTTTTATTGTACCATTGGGACGTAGGCAAGTGGTAAGCCACCGGGTTTTGGCTCCGGCATGCACAGGTTCGAACCCTGTCGTCCCAGGAAAGTATGGGCTTTGAAAAAAAGCAGGGTTCGAAGGGTTCAGCCCGCCGACCAGGGGGAGGAAAAGGCGCCAGGAGGGCGCCGTCAGGGCTGAACCCCGGCCTGGAGTGAGCAAACAGGAGGTTTGCGAACGGAAGGCGAACCCTGTCGTCCCAGGAAAAGTATGGGCTTTGAGAAAAGAGAGCCGGCGCGGTTTCCGGTGTTTCGGAACGGCGCTATTTTAACGTATAGAGGTATATAATGAGTCAGGTTGTTTTATCAGCAAAAAACCGGCAGGGCCTTGGGTCCCAGGAAGCCCGCCGTATCAGGCGGGACGGCCGCATTCCCGCGGTATTGTATGGCCGGTCCGGCAAACCGATCTCCCTGGAGCTGGACGCCGGGGAATTTGTCAGCCGGGTAAAGAACATCTCCGAAAGTACTATCGTCAAGGTGGAAATTGACGGACAGGCCCATGAGGCTTTTGTGAAGGATACCCAGCGGAATATTATCAATGGAAATATCATCCATGTTGATTTTTACGAAGTGGAAAGCGGTATCGCCCTGCGGGCCAGAGTTTCGGTTCATATCCACGGAACCCCCATCGGCGTCCGGGAAGGGGGAGTCCTTGAATCTCCCCTCCATGAGATTGAGGTGGAATGTCTGCCTAAAGATCTGCCCGAGCGGATTGACGTGGATGTGTCGGAACTCAAGGTGAATCAGTCCCTCCATGTGCGGGATATTGCCCTGGGCGACGGCGTCCGCCTGATTTCCGCCGCAGATCAGGTGGTGGCTCTGGTAAAGTTTGCCAGGACCGAAGCCGCGGCTTCCACCCCGGAAGACGCCGCCGCCGCGGATACTGCCCCCGCCGCCTCCCCTGCCCCCGCCGGCGGGGAGAAAAAAGCTTAAGGGAAGTTTCGGGAACCCCGGCGGGTTTTTAAACTTCTCTTAATCCCGGCAGGGACGGTATCTGTTTAGCGTCCTTCCCCGTTTGTATGATGAATCCCTTTGAAGTTTCCGTTGCCGCCGCCCTGGGAGATTGTTCCCGGGGCAGGGTTTTTCTTGCCGCTGTTTCCGGCGGCGCCGATTCTACCGCCATGTTATGCGCCCTGGCGGCCCTGAAGCGGGAACAGGGCTTTATCCTCCACTGCCTCCATGTGGATCACGGCATACGGCCCGCGGTGGAAAGCCGGGGAGACGGGGAATTTGTGGCGGAGCTTTGTAAAAAGCTGGAGATTCCCTGCCGGATTTTTTCGATTCCACCGGGGAAAATCGCCGCCGGGGCAAAAAAACAGGGGATGGGCCTGGAGGCCGCGGCCCGGTACTACCGCCGCCGGGCATGGAACCGGGAAGCCCGCCGGATTGGGGCGCAGGCGATTCTTGTGGCCCATACCCGGGACGATCTGCTGGAAACAGTGCTGATGCGGGTTTTTCGGGGTTCCGGGCCCGCGGGGCTGGCCGCCATGCCGGTCCGGCGGGGGCGGATTCTCCGGCCCCTGCTGGAATTTAGCCGGGCCGGGGTACTCCGTTATCTTGAAGAAAAAAATATTCCCTACCGGACCGACAGTACCAACGCTGACAACCGCTTTCTCCGCAATGCCATACGGAACCGCCTTGTACCTTTGCTGGCTGATCTGTTTCCCCACTGGCAGGGCTGTGTCCTGAAGCTTGCGGAGACCCAGCGGCTTACCGCGGATTTTCTCGCCGGGGAAGCACGGCGTCGGGTTCATTGGGAGGAGCGGGCCGGGGAACTCCATACCGGCGCGGCGGATTTTTTTTCTTTACCCCCCATCCTCCGGGAAGAGGCTCTTTTTCAAGGGGCGGACAGACTGTTCGGCGGCGTTCCGGGGAACGGCAGGGGGGGGGCGAAAAATCCTCTGCCGGTAAAACGCTCGAACATCAGAAAATTCAGCCGGGGAGACACGGCTGCCCTGGACCTGGGCTGCTGCCGCGTCAGGAAAACTTTCCGGGAGGTGATTCTTGCCCCGGCGGCTCCGGCGCCCCGGGAGGCGGGATTCACGCTGTTGATTAAAGCGCCGGGCTCTTATAAGCTAAAAGGGGCTTTTCTTGAAGTGCTGCCGGCTTTGAGCGCCGGGCATACGGAAACAGCGGGCCGCGATTTTTACGCCGCCCTTCCACTGGCGCTGCGGAAAATTTCCCCCGGGGATACGCTTGTTCAGCGGGGGAGGAAAATAGTCCCCGGCGATTTGAAGGCCCCGCCGGGGGCTGATGTTTTTTGCGCGGTGGATCTTTTCGGGACCGCAGCCTTTATTGCGGTGGAAGGCGGCGGGGCCTTTGCGCTGTCAGGCCGGGAAAGGCCCCAAACGGCGGCGGAGGCAGGCCCTGTCCCGGAGAACCGCCGCGCGGCTGAATGGAACGGCGCCGGTCTTGCGGGCGGAGTTTTTTACTATGTTGTGTTACATAATTATTGCGGTTAACGGGGGTATGGATGTCTGACGATCAAAAAAATAAACCGGAGGGGCCTCCGGAACGGCTGCCCCGGCCAGGTTCGCCGGGAAAGCGGCCGAACCGTTTTGCGCTGGTGTTTTTTCTTATCACCGCCGGTCTTTTTGCGGCCTATTTTTTCCGGGGCGGGGAATCTCCGCCGGTCCGGGAAATCCGGTATTCCGATTTTACCCGTTATGTAGAACAGAACCAGGTGGAGTCCGTTACCATCCACGATAACAATACCCTGGATATTTTTCTCAAGGGGAGTTCGGAAACGGAACCGGCCCAGCTTAAAACCAGAATTCCCTATGAGGACCCGAATCTGCTTGCAAACCTGCGGGAAAAAAATATCAATGTTTCCGGGGCGGCCGCAAGGTTGAGCCCCTGGCGTATTATTCTGGAATTCCTCCCCTGGATCATCGGTTTTGGTTTTATCTGGTTCATGTTCAGAAACATGCAGGGCTCGGGTAACAAAGCTTTTCAGTTTGGTAAAAGCAAGGCCAAGCGTTACCAGGACGAGGGAAAGAAAGTCTGCTTTACCGATGTGGCGGGTCAAAAGGACGCCAAATACGAACTGGAAGAGGTGGTAACCTTTCTTAAAAATCCCCAAAAATTCACCAAGATGGGCGCCCGGATTCCCAAGGGGGTTCTCCTGGTAGGTATGCCCGGTACGGGGAAAACCCTGATGGCCAGAGCGGTGGCCGGTGAAGCGGGGGTAGCTTTTTTTCACATGTCCGGTTCTGATTTTGTGGAGATGTTTGTGGGGGTCGGCGCCAGCCGGGTCCGGGACCTTTTTGAACAGGGCCGGCGCAGCGCCCCCTGTATCATCTTTATTGACGAGCTTGACGCGGTAGGACGGACCAGGGGCGCGGGGTACGGCGGGGGCCACGACGAGCGGGAGCAGACGCTGAACCAGCTCCTGGTGGAGATGGACGGCTTTGATTCCAAGGACGGGGTGATTATTTTGGCCGCCACCAACCGGCCCGATGTACTGGACCCCGCCCTGCTCCGGCCCGGACGTTTTGACCGGCAGGTGGTAGTGGCCATGCCGGACATCAAGGAACGGGAGGCGATTCTTCAAATTCACGCCGTCAAAATTCCTCTGGGTGCGGATATTGACCTTCCCCGGATTGCCAGGGCAACCCCCGGTATGAGCGGCGCCGACATCGCCAATTTGGTGAACGAGGCGGCCCTGTTTGCGGCCCGGCGGGATAAGCCTGTGGTGGAGATGCCCGATTTTGAGGAGGCCAGGGATAAGATTCTCATGGGGGTGGCCCGGAAGACCCTGGTAATTTCCGACAGGGAACGGCGGATGACCGCCATCCACGAAGCGGGACATGCCCTGCTTCATTATTTCCTCAAGAACGCCGATCCCCTCCATAAAGTTACCATCGTTCCCCACGGCCGGGCGCTGGGTATGGCCATGTCCCTTCCCGAGGAGGATAACTACAGCCGGACGAAAGGCTGGATTGAAGACCGGATCGTGATCTGTTATGGCGGCTGGATTGCGGAAAGACTTTTTTACAACGAAACTACCACGGGAACCAAACAGGATATTCAGCAGGCCACAGAGATGGCCCGGCACATGGTATGTGAATGGGGTATGGCGGAAGAGTTGGGCCCCGTGGCTTACGGCCAGGAGGAAGAACCGATCTTCCTGGGTAAGGAAATTGCCCGGCACAAAGATTATTCGGAAGATACGGCCCACCGGATCGATCAGGCGGTTAAAAAAATCCTGGACAAAGCCCAGGCCCTGGCTCAGGATATTCTTGTATCCCATAAGCCGGAACTGGAAAAATTGGCGGAGGCTCTTTTAGTCAGAGAGACTCTGGTGGATGATGAAATCCGTAATCTGCTGGGTTTTCTTCCCCGGGAGGATGCCTCTTCCCTGGCGGGTCCCGCTCCGGCGGAGGGCGCCGGGCGGATTCCGGCGTCTTCCCCGCCGCCGGATTTATAAGAACGGGACCATTAAGGAGGCCCCATGGATCTCCGCCGTGTAACGCCGGTATGTTTTTTTATGCTCTTTCTTGGCGGCCTTTCCGCCCAGGATTTTTCGGGGGTGGCGGATCAGTATGTTCGCTGGGCGGAGGAGGCCATTGCCGGGGACCGCTGGGACGAAGCTTTGGCGGGCCTGGAACGGAGCGCCGATTATGCGGATCTTTCTTCAGACCTTTCATACCTTCTGGCCCTGGCCCGTTTCCGGACCGGTCAAGCCAGGGGCGCGGTGCTGGAGGCCCTTGGACGGGCCGGAGAAGCCCAACGCTGGAACCGGTATTTCCCGGCCCAGGCCCTGCTCCTGGAGGCGGAAACTTTTATCGCCCTGCGGAATTTTTCCGGCGCCCTGGCGATCCTTGCCCGGACCCCGGCGAATGTCGATGCGGCGGTTCTCCGGCTTCGGGCGCTCCGGGGCCTCCCGGATATCAACGAATTCCGCCGGTTTTTGGGAGAAGTCCTGGAGACTTATCCCCGGGACCCCCGGCCGGCGCTGATATTCCTTGAATACGCGGGGGGGAAAAACCCGGAAGGAACGGATCAGCCGTTGATGGATATGGTTCTGGGCCGGCTTCCCTATTTGCTGGAAGCTGAACCCCGGCTTGCCTGGATGGCGGCTCCTTTTATACCGAATAAAACAGAAGCCCGCCGCCTGCTGGAAACCTACCGGGGGCTTTATGATCCCCTGCCGGCATCCATCCCGGAGACGCTCAGGCTGGGCCTGATTTCTGAGCCGGAAGCCATAGGGGATTTTTTTGCCGGGGTTTCCGCCGCGTCCTCCGTTGACCGGGACCTGACGATTGAAACTTTTAACCTGCTCCGGGACGAGGTTTCCCGGGGGCTTTTCCGGGAGCAATTGTTCGGGTTTTCCGGTTTTATCACCGCCGATGACGATCATGACGGCCTTCCCGAAGGCCGCGCCCGGTACCGGGAAGGGGTACTGGAGGAATATTTCTGGGATGCCGATCAGGACGGACTTGCGGAACTGCGGGTTTTTTTTGATCCCGGGGGAAATCCCCAGTGGGCGGAGCAGGTTATTTTACCCGAAGCCGCCGGGCAAACCACGCGGCCGGCGGATGCGGTTCCCGCCGGAGAGGTTTTTGCCCTACCGGTGCGGGATGAGGGCAGGGTTAAAACCCTGATCTTTTGGGAACGTTACCCCGGAGTCTTACGCGCCGAGCTGGAAGGCCGTACCTATATCCCCCCGCCGGGAGACTTCCTTTTTAGCCCCATCCGCTTTACCACACTGGCCGGGGGGGCCGCCGGGCCGGGGCTGCCGTATCCGTTTTTTGAACCCCTGAATACGGGAATTTCCCGGCGGACCCTGGTTTCTTTTTCCATAACCATCCGGCGGCCCAGTCTGGAATTTGAGGGCGCCGTGGAATGGATAGACCTGCACCGGGGTATTCCCCTGCGGGCCGCCGAAGTACTGAACGGCCGCCCCGTTTCGGTAACCGAATTCAACCGGGGGAAGCCCGTCATCCAACGTATCGATCTTGATTTGGACGGCCGGATGGAAACTGTCCGGCGGTTCAGGGAGCCGGAGGCCGGTTCGGAAGAGGAAAATCTTCCGGATTATAAAAAAAATATCGAATTTTCTGAAAGCGATTGGGATGGAGATGGTATATTTGAAGTGGGAGAAGAGTATCTTTTTGATGGAACCGTTGTTTATTCATGGGATATAGATGGAGATGGGGTTAGGGAATATTCAGAGGTAAGGGAGGTTGTTCCAAAACCCGGTTGGTTTTGAAACAACCTCTTGGAAAAGCGGTCAAATGCCCGCTTTTTCATTAAATCTAAGGTTGCTGTTCCAAAAACTGAAGTTTTGGAACAGCCTCAAGGGTTAAACAATGACAGGGGATTTTCATATCGTTTTGGCCGTTCCGGGGTTCTCCCGCCGAAAGGCGGATTCCGGGGAGGGGCCGGTACGAATTAAAAAAAGTTTTGTTTTTCTTTTTGTTTTGCCCATGCTGCTTCTCTATGGGTCTTGTTTATCCGTTGATGTTCAGGAAAAACGGCTTGCCCCCTACCGGACTACCAGCGAGTTGCGGTTTGATGATATCCAGCGTTATGTTTCGGAAGATCCGGCCCGGGCCATCGATCTTATCGGAGTATACCGGATTATATACCGGGATCACCAGCAAAACCCGGCGGAGGGAGCGGAGACCGGCGAATATCTGCGTTCTCTGGAGGCCGAGGCAATAGATAACTTAAAACAGATTCAAAGCAGGGCCATAGAAGAAGAACGCTGGGATGACGCGGCTTCTTTGAGCCGTTCCCTTGCCAGTGTGGGAGTGGCGGTAGAAAATACCGGAATGGAACCGGACTTTATCCTGGCAAACGCGAAAAAACTCCTCGCTGAAAAAAATGATCTGGCGGCTTTTCTTGCCGCTGTTCAGGCGCATGGATTAAAACCGCTGGAATTTGAGGATGCCCTGCTTTTTCTGGAACGGGCGGTCACGGTAAAACAACGGCGGACCGCGGCGTTTTTCCTTGCGGCGGCGGACCGGCGCGGCGGAAACCGGCAGATCCCCGGAGAATTGCGGACCTACGCCGAAGGCCGGGACAGCGCTACGGATATGATTCGGGGAGTGGCTACGGTTCTGGTTGACCGGGGATTCAGAATAGAGCGGGGCAGGGGAGTACCGGACCGGGTTTTGGGTTCCGCCTTTTATGTGGACGCTTCAGGCTTTCTCATCACCAATTATCACGTTATTGCCAGCGAAGTTGATCCCTCTTACGAAGGATATTCCCGAATGTATATCCGCATGGGAGATTCCGCCAGTCCCAGGATCCCCGCCAAGGTGATAGGCTGGGACAAAGCTATGGATCTGGCCCTGATTAAAACGGAGCTGAAGGCGGATTATGTATTTTCCGTGGTAGACCGGATCATCCCCCATGTGGGGGATACGGTGTTGGCGATTGGTTCGCCCGGCGGGCTTGAAAAAACCGTAACCTCCGGGATCGTTTCCGCCCTGGGCCGGCGTTTTCTCCAGATTGGGGATGTGATCCAGATTGACGCCGCGGTGAACCACGGTAATTCCGGGGGGCCCGTGGTGGATACCAGCGGACGGCTGGTGGGGATTGTTTTCGCGGGGATTGAGCAGTACCAGGGGCTTAATTTCGCGGTTCCCGCGGAACGGCTTGCCGCCGCCCTTCCGGCGATGCTCAAGGGCGGCAAGGCGGAACGTCCCTGGCTTGGCCTGACGCTCAGTGAAACTTCCGCGGGCGCGGAGATCATCTATTCCGCCCCAAAAACACCTGCCTCGGAACACCGGATTGCCGAAGGAACCCTGATCGTGAAGATTAATGGAACCGCCGTCAGCGCTCCCCAGGGGAATTTAATTCCCGCGTTACAGGATATGCTTTTTCACATCAAGCCCGGCGAATTGGTGGTCCTGGAAACTTCCGACGGTATGCGCCGGGTTATGCAGACCGTTCCCCGGCCCGATATTCCCCTGGCGGAGGCCGCGAAGATCGACAGCCGTGAACGAATGGCCGCCCCGCTTTTTGGCTTGATCCTTGCCCCCTTCGACGGCCGCAGCTATACCTCATCGTATCTGGTAAAAAAAGTGATCCGGGGCAGTATCGCCGATGAGGCGGGAATTTCCGATCAGGACCCCGTCTCCATCCGGGGTTTTCGGGTAGAGGAAAAAGGCGGTTACGCCCTGATGGAAATTAACGTAAAAAAACGCCGTATGGGTTTTATGGAAACCACCATGCAGCTTCCGGCGATCCTGGATTCTCCCGATACGCTGTAACAGAGTTGCCGGGCAACCGCAAACCTCCGATTCGCTCTTTTGAGCTGGGGGGGCTCATTTCAGATACAGCAGCCGGTACAGAAACAACGTTACCGCCAGCAGATCCGCCGAGCCGCCGGGACTGATGTTTAAGCTGATAAATTCACCGTCCAGTTCCGCCGCTTTTTTCCGCATCTCCTCCACTGCGGGTTTTGCCGCAAGGAAAGCGGCGGCATTTTCCTGGATTCGTTTGAGGACTTCCGGGCTTGAACGGTGGACAATATTGGTATCCTCCGTGTGGGCCAGGAGCAGCAGAAACACGGCGACCCCCGCGTCGTTGAGGGAATACCCCTCGTCCAGCAGGCGGCGGAGAGCGGGCAGGGAAAGGTCCTGTACGGTGGGGAAACCCCGGAAGACTTCCCCCCGGATGCCGCCGATGCCGTAACGGGCATACAGGGCCTCCCCGTGGGAGGGGCGGGGCGCCGTTCCGGGGGCCTGGGAAAAATCATCATACAGCCGGGTCGTCATCAGACGGCAGAGGGCCAGTAAATCCCGGAGGCCGGGTTTTTCATCATACCGGTAACGCCTTCCATAGGCGGCGCTGAGAATGCCCAGGGAAAAGATAAGCCCCCGGTGGGTATTGACTCCCCCCGATGCTTCCCGCATGGTCAGTTCGGCAATTTTCCCGCCCCGCCGCAGGGAATTAAACAATTCAACCGGGCCCGGCGTTTTTTCCGGCGCCGGCGTTTCGGCGGTTTTTTCGTCCGGGATCGGAGCGCTTTCAAAACCCGCCAGGGCGCAGTCCCGGAAATAGGGGATAATCGCCGCGGAGGAATTTATAAAGGTAAAAAAATCCATGTCCCGGTGGGCGCCGGTGTTGGCCCGGTCTACCAGCCCCGGCTTTGGGGTAATGGCCGCTTCTCCCATCAGCGCCCCCAGGGCCGCGCCTGAAATAATGGTTCCCAGCTTTTCCCGGAAAAAATTTTCCATAATTTTTATGACCGCTCCGGTAAGTTCCTCCAGCCCGTGAGCCCGGCTCCTCCCGCAGGCAAAAGCGCTGCCCTTACAGATTAGGCATTTCCGTTCTCCGGCTTTAAGGGCGGTCCGGGAAATTTTTCCCCGCTCTTCCAGTACATCAATATCAAAAAGCCTTCCCAGGGGATGTTGCTCCTCAATATAAACCGCCAGTTCCTTTAGACAAAGCCCTTCCCCCCCGGCGGCGATAAAGGCCCGGTATCCCGCAATCCCTTCGCCGGTTTCCTCATGCCGGATAATTATCCCTTCGGCCCGGAGACAACGTTTCAGCGCCTCCAGCCCCTCGAAAAAACAACGCCGGGCCAGGGGAAAACATTTATACGCTCCCGGTATATTCAGGGTCAGGCAGAGAACAGGGGAGCCGAACTGATCCAGCAGCTCCCGCTGTCTGTGGGCCCGGTCTTCCTTTTCGGCAAGCACTTCTTCCACTCCCGCCGCCGCGCAGCCGGTGAAAAATTTTCCGTATTCCTCAGCCTTCATTTCCCGGTCCCCGGGTCAGCAAATAATCCATCACCGCCGGGGGCGTCAGTTCCCGTACCGCCTCAAAATTTCCTTCCCGTAACAGCTTCCGTATCCGGCTTGCGCTGACCGCTTCGCCGCCGATTTCCAGCCGGGGAATTTCAACAAGCCGTATGTTGTAGCGGGGAAGAATCTCCGCCATCTGCCGGTTGTATTTTAGAGTTACCGGATCAAAAGGTTCGGTCCCCACAAAGCGGACGTTTATCCCCAGCGGTTTGGCAAAATGTTCGGCAAAAACAGCGATGTCAAGCCCAGCGTTTACCTGTTCCGGCGAGACCGTATCCTTCATAAAATAATCGGGGAATGTTGCCGAAGAGACCAGGTACGGACCGGTGGAGTGAACCCTGACATTGGGAAGATCCGCGGTTCCCGCAATAACCAGATTGCGGCGTATTTCGGCGGGAAAGGCGCTTTTGTTTTCCGCCACCACAAAGACGTAAAGCAGGGCGCATTGTTTTGCCGCGTTTGTTATCAGATACCGGTGGCCCCAGGAAAAGGGATTGCAGTTTACCACCACCGCTCCCAGGTTCTTGTTTTTCGCGTCCGGGGAAGGGGCGTCCTTTTGGAGGGACGAAACAAAATTTTGTATCCCTTCTTTTTTGTTTTCCATAAGGAGGACAGTGTCATTTTTTGATATGGGGAAAAAACCCAGGCTCCCAAAAAGCTCTTCGTTTTCCGGTTTGGTAAAAATGAACAGGTGGTATTGTCCCCGCCGGGCCGCTTCGCCGACAAGTTCCGTTACGATTTGGGCCGCCGCGCCCGAGCCCTGAAAGTCCGGGGATACGGCGATACATTTCAGCACCGGGCCGTCCAGGGAACCTGAAGCGGCGATCCGGTTCTCCTCGCGGAGCATAACGGAATATTCTATCCCTTCATCGTATTTCAGGCCATTTTGTTCCAGGAAGCCGCGAAGTTCTTCCTGGGCCTCCCCGCGAAAGGGGAAACCGGTTTGTAACTCCACGGCCTTTCCTTACTTCACCTGATGGATCAGATCGATGATGCTGCCGTCACGGTAAGTTACGATCCCCACCACCTGATCGGTATATTCGATGGGTTCCGGTTGTCCCACCATGGTCTCTACAATTTTACGCAGTTCAGTGATGGAACGCACCGGAATGCCGGCCTTGATAAATTTATCCCGCAGATCGTTCCGGGCGGAATTTACCACCACCCCCTGCTCGGTAACAATTACGTCCACCGTTTTGCCGGGGGTTACCAGGCAGCCCACATGATCTACAATGCAGGGAATCCGTCCCCTGGTGAGGGGGCAGACCACAATTGCCACCGACGCGCCGAAAGCCGTATCCTGATGGCCGCCGATAGCGCCGCGGATAATACCGTCGGAGCCGGTAAGCACATTAACGTTAAAATCCACATCCACTTCCAGGGCGGAGAGGACCACCACGTCAAGCTGGTTCACCGCCGCGCCATGTCCCTGGGGGCTGGCGTAATATTCGGCGGAGATCTGGTGGTGGAACCGGTTGTTTTTGAGGGAATCGGCGGCCTTGAGATCAAAACCCTGTACATCCAGGAGTTTTTTGATCAGCCCTTCTTCGTGGAGGTCCACGATGGAGCCGGTGATGCCCCCCAGGGCGAAACTGGCGGTAATGCCCCTGGCGATCATCTTGTCCCGCAAGAAACGGCTGACCGCCAGGGAAGCGCCGCCGGTTCCGGTCTGGAAGGAAAATCCCTCCACGAGCCTCCCCGAAGCCTCAATCACGTCCGCCGCGGATTCGGCCATGACCAGCTCTTTGGGGTTGGTGGTGAACCGGGTCGCGCCGGACATGATCCCCGCGGGATCGCCGATCTCATCCACCTTGACAATATAATCTACGTCGCTTTCCGGTATACCAAAAGGAACATTGGGGAAATGTACGATGTTGTTGGTGATAATAATTGTTTTTTTTGCGTATTGGGCGTCGCATTTGGCGTAGCCCATGGAACCGCATTTTACCCCCTCGTCGCTGTCCCGGGAATACCCGTTGGCATTGCCAAAGGGATCACAGGACGGGGCCCCCAGAAACGCCACATCAATGGGGAGTTCTCCTGATTGAATGGCGTAGGCCCGGCCGCCGTGGGACCGGAATACCACCGGTATATCCATAAGGCCCCGGGAAATTTCATCCGCCAGTTTTCCCCGGAGGCCGGAAGTTTCAATCCGGCTGATGACGCCATTTTGTATATGCCGGATCAGGGGAGCGTGACAGTCCGTCAGGGAGGAAGCCGCCAGAACCAGATCCCTAAAACCCATCTCGGCGAGCTTGTCTATTACCATGTTGACAATATAATCGCCGCCCCGGAAATGGTGGTGAAAGGAGATGGTCTGACCGTTTTTGAGGCCCGAGAGTTTAACCGCCTCCTCAAGGCCCGCGACAATTTTATTGTGGGAAATTTCCCGTTCCGAAAGGGTCCGGTAGTCCTTTTTCAGTTTTCCCGCCTTAAAGTCCCCGTGCAGGCCCTCCAGGTTATATTTTTTAACGGTGTTGTTCATAGGGTTTCCTTCTTCTCTAAAGAGTCCCCGGAGGATGAAGCGGCGGGAATCACCCCCGCGGCGCGGGCCAAACTTAACACGTTTTTCGCCCGGTCGGCGATGGGTTTATCGATCATTTTTCCGTTCAGGGAGATAACCCCCGATCCTTTCCGTTCCGCTTCCATAATCGCCTCAAGAACCGCCAGGGCGTTTTTGATTTCTTTTTCCGACGGGGTGAAGACCTCGTGGACAATTTTTATCTGCCGGGGATTGATAATACTTTTGCCGTTAAAGCCCAGTTGTTTTATCAGCGCCGTCTCTTTTCGCAGGCCCTCTTCGTTGTTTACGTCTGAATAAACCGAGTCGATGGCGTCGATCCCCGCAGTCCGGGCGGCAAGGAGAACCATGCTCCTGCCAAAAAGAAGTTCAATGCCATCGGGGGAACGGGTTGTTTTCAGATCCGTCACATAGTCCTCCGCGCCAATGGCGATACCGGTAAGCCGTTTGCTCGCCAGGGCGATTTCCTTCGCGTTTAAAACCCCCTCGGCGCTTTCAACAGCCGCCATCATCCTGATTGATCCTGAGGGGATATTGTTTTCTTTTTCAATATCTTCGATGAGGGACGCGCAAAATATAACGTCTTCGGCGTTTTCGGTTTTCGGCAGCCGGATCACCGCCTTTTGGGTTCGGACAATCGCTTCAAGATCATCCTTTCCAATCTGGGTATGGGGATCGTTAACCCGGACCACCAGTTCTTTTCCCGGATACGACAGGGTGGTCAGGGCCTGAAATACCAGAAACCGGGCGCTGTCTTTTTCGTTGATGGAAACCGAATCTTCAAGATCAAACATGATACAGTCCGCCGGGTAGATACCCGCGTCCCGGACCATACCGGCGTTATTCCCCGGTACATACAACATTGTTCGGCGGAGTTGTTTCATGGCAGCGCCTTCCAGTCGTAAGCTGTACTGCCGGAAGCCCGGTATACGGCGGTTTTTACCCGGGCCCGGATAACGCAGTCCAGCGCGCCTTTGTCTACCGCTGTTATTTTGGCGTTTTTAACTTCCAGCGTTCCCAGGGTTTCGTTAATGGCCCGGCGAATTTCCCGGCCAAACTGTTTCTCTACAATGCTTTGCAGTTCAATTTCAATGCCCGATGAACCGGGCTCCAGCCGTATCATAATATCGCTGGATTCCATAGTACCTGCCACACTGTTTTGCAGAATATCCATAAATACCCTCTCCTTTTTAATTCTAAGGCAACTGTTCTAAAAAGTGAAGTTGAAACAGCCTCAATTAAGCCGGTTTCCCGCCTAAGGTTCCTCCCTTCCGGCGGAGTAATAATTGATGAGACAGCCGTCAATAAGGATCTGCCGTTCCGTGGCGGTAAGTTCTCCCAGGGATACGGCAATTTCCCTTGTTTCGGTTCCGATTACAAAACCCCGGATGGAAGCGGTTTTTTCCGCCGCCGCTTTTTTTATTTCCGGGAAAAACACATAATCCCCCGGATTCAGGGCTTTTTCATCGGGAACCAGGAAGGGAAGAATCCCCCAGTTGATCAGGTTGGACCGGTAACGTTTGGTGGCGTATTCCAGGGCCAGATTTGCCGAAGCCCCAAGGACCCGCTGGCAGGAAGCCGCCTGTTCCCTAGCGGAACCGTCGCCGGGCTTGCGGGCGTAGATCGTACTGCCTATGCCGACCTGAGAGAGTTCCATGTCTTTGAAGCCGGGGATGGCGTTGATTTTTTTCAAAACTTCCGCGATTTCTTCCGCCGTTTCACCCTTTTGCCGCCGCTCCTCAAAGGCCCGGACTTCCTTGGCCCGCTCCACATATCCGGGGTCCTTCCGGCTCAGGGTAAATTCCGCCAGCCGCAGGGGGTTTGACCGGTACGATGAGGTTTCCCCCGAGGGGATAAGTTCATCGGTGGTGGTTACCGGGTCGGTGATGTAACAGATGATTTTAACCAGAAGATTTTCCGGCAGCCCCGGCATTCCGGGCCAGTCCTTGATGTTGGGGCCGAAGACCAGTTCCGTTTCCGGCCGGGGCTTTCCGATGCCCCGGTAGACCCGTTTATCGTAGATGCCGGAGTCAAAGAAAAATGCCGGCCTCCGGTAGTTTATGTCCAGCGTATCGGCGGCGGTGAGCCTGCCCTGGTTTGCCGCAGTGGCGGCGATGGAACGGGCGTCCATCAGGGCCACTGCGGCGATCTGCCCCTCGCCGGGTTTTGAGCCGTCCCGGTTCGGAAAATTCCGGGTGGCGTGGCGGATGGAAAATTCCCCGTTGGCGGGGGTGTCTCCCGCGCCGAAACAGGGGCCGCAGAACGCTTCCCGCACCAGCACGCCCGATTCCATCAGTCTGGCAACGGCGCCGTTTTTTACCAGTTCAAGATAGGTGGGCTGGCTTTCGGGGTAGACGCTCATGGAGAAAACGTCCGAACCGGTGGATTTGCCCGCCAGAATATCCGCCGCGGCGTTGATGTTGTCGAAGCTTCCGCCGGAACAGCCCACGATGAGCCCCTGATCAACATAAATGTCCCTGCCGTGGATTTTCGATTGCAGGTCTACTTTTACCCCCGGTACGCCGATGGCCCTGTTGGCCTCCTCTTCGGTTTTGGCGAAAATATCCGCCGCGTTTTCCCGGAGTTCCCGGATGGTGTATACGTTGCTGGGGTGAAAGGGCAGGGCGATGGACGGTTCTATGGCCGCAAGGTCCACATATATAAGCCCGTCGTAGTAGGCGAGTTCTGCGGGCTTGAGTTCCCGGTAATCCGCTTTCCGCCCCCGTTTTTCCAGATATTCCCGGACCTGGTCATCGGTTTTCCAGATTGAGGTCCAACAGGTGGTTTCGGTGCTCATCACGTCGATGCCGTTCCGGAATTCCACCGGCAGATTGGCGACGCCGTCGCCCACAAATTCCATCACCTTGTTTTTTACATAGCCGTTTTTGAACACCGCGGCGATAATCGAAAGGGCCGCGTCGTGGGGCCCTACGCCGGGCCGGGGGCTGCCGCTCAGGTACACCGCCACCACGCCGGGGTAGGGGAAGTCGTAGGTCCGGCCCACCAGCTGCTTGGCCAGCTCGCCGCCCCCTTCGCCCACCGCCATAGTCCCCAGGGCGCCGTAACGGGTGTGGCTGTCGGAACCGAGGATCATCTTGCCGCAGCCCGCCATCATTTCCCGGTTGTAGGTGTGGATCACCGCCAGGTTGGGGGGCACATAGACGCCACCGTATTTTTTTGCCGCCGAGAGGGCGAATTTGTGATCGTCTTCATTGATGGTGCCCCCCACCGCGCAGAGGCTGTTGTGGCAGTTGGTCAGGACATAGGGGATGGGAAACCGTTCCATCCCGCTGGCCCTGGCGGTCTGGATGATCCCCACGTAGGTTATGTCGTGGGACGTGAGGGAATCAAATTTGAGGCGCAGATTTTTTTCGTCCCCGCCGTTGTGGGCGGATAAAATATTCCAGGCTATGGTTCCCCGCCGCCCCGCTTCGGGGGAAGGCGTTTTGCCCAGGTTCCGCAGTTTTGCCCGGCCTTCGTCATCGTCGCGGATAATTTCGGAGCCATTCAAAAGCCATGCTCCGGTCTGATATAGTTCGATCATAGGTGTTTTCCGTACTACCGGCATCATAACCTGAAAAGCGGCGTCCTGGTTAAAAGGGCGGTAATTTTGTCTGAAATATTTTGGAGCTGATTTTAGAAAGCTCACTGATAATATAGAATATATGGTTGAAATTGTCAATTTTTGTCCGCTTTGTTCAGTGTCCGGCTTGACTACGCGGCTTTTGATGTGTTTAACTGAAAATAGGCCGTTTTACGGCGTTTGTTTGGGGGTAAATCCCCGATGCGCCGGACGGCAGGGGGGATAATGTCCGGGTATTTGTTATTACAAAAATTTACTCCTAATTTACCCCAAATACGGGCCGCTTGGCACGGTTCTTGCTCTCTCTCTCTCTCTCTCTCTCTCTCTCTCT